>NZ_JBEOVG010000064.1:0-53124 GCF_040295345.1 Actinosynnema sp. NPDC002837 | reverse complement strand
GGAGTCGGGGGCCACCGGGCGTTTCATGGTCTGCGCTGTCCCGTCGGCGGACTCGACCACCACGCGAGGTCGCGTCGATCGTTCGCGCCTCCTTTTCCGGCGATCACGCTTTTCGATCGTCGGAAAACGAGGCGCGAGCGGTCGACTTCCAGGCGACCGAGCCGCCGTCTGCGGAGCAGCGGCAATTCAACTCCGCAGCATTTCGGCGACCAGGAAGGCCAGCTCCAGCGACTGCTGCGTGTTCAGCCGCGGGTCGCAGGCGGTCTCGTAGCGGCCGGCCAGGTCCAGGTCGGAGATCTCCTGCGCGCCGCCGAGGCACTCGGTGACGTCCTCGCCGGTCAGCTCGATGTGGATGCCGCCGGGGTGGGTGCCCAGGCGCCGGTGCACCTCGAAGAAGCCCTGCACCTCGTCGACGATCCGGTCGAAGTGCCGGGTCTTGTAGCCGGTGGACGCCTCGTGCGTGTTGCCGTGCATCGGGTCGCACTGCCAGATGACCTGGTGGCCGGAGGCGGTGACCTTCTCGACGATCGGGCCGAGCACGTCGCGCACCTTGCCGTTGCCCATGCGGCTGATCAGGGTCAGCCGGCCGGGCTGGTTGTGCGGGTCGAGCCGCTCGACGTACTCGACGGCCATCTCCGGCGTGGTCGTCGGGCCGATCTTCAACCCGATCGGGTTGGACAGCAGCTCGGCGAACGCGATGTGCGCGCCGTCCAGCTGCCTGGTCCGCTCGCCGATCCACAGGAAGTGCGACGACAGGTCGTACAGCCTGGGCTGCTCGCCGTTGGTGTCCAGGCGCAGCAACGCCCGCTCGTAGTCCAGCAGCAGCGCCTCGTGCGAGGCGAAGATCTCGGTGGTGTGCAGCGAGGAGTCGTTCACGCCGCACGCCGACATGAACCGCAGGCCGCGGTCGATCTCGCCGGCCAGCGCCTCGTACCGCTCGCCGGCGGGCGACTGGCGGACGAAGTCCTTGTTCCAGTCGTGCAGCCGGTGCAGGTCGGCCATGCCCGCGGTGGTCATGGCGCGCAGCAGGTTCATCGCCGCGCCCGCGTTGGCGTAGGCGCGGATCATCCGGGACGGGTCCGGCACGCGCGCCTCGGGCGTGGCGACCAGCGAGTTCACGATGTCACCGCGGTAGGACGGCAGGCCGAGCGCGTCGATGCCCGACGAGCGCGGCTTGGCGTACTGGCCCGCGATGCGACCGATCTTCACCACCGGCAGGCTCGCCCCGTAGGTGAGCACGACGGCCATCTGGAGCAGGGTCCGGACGTTCGCGCGGATGTGCGGCTCGGTGTTGTCCGCGAACGTCTCCGCGCAGTCGCCGCCCTGCAGCAGGAACGCCTCGCCGCGGGCGACCTCGGCCAGGTTGTCGCGCAGCCGGTCGATCTCGGCCGGCACGGTGATCGGCGGCACGCTCTCCAGCACGGCGCGCACCCGGCGCACCTGCTCGGCGTCCGGCCACTCCGGTTGCTGGGCGGCGGGGCGGCCCAGGGCGTCGTCGAGCCGGTCGCGCAGCTCGGGCGGGAGGGGCGGAAGCTCGGGAAGCGTGTCCACGGGCACGTCCACGGTCCAGTTCACACGTTAAAGATAGCTGTCCACATCGAGAGACGGACGCGGGTCCGACCTGTGCATTATGTGGACCATGTCGGACACCCGATCGGATGACAACACGGCGGCGAGGCTGCTGGCGACCGCGGTGGAGAACCTCCAGCGGGACTACCCGACGCACTGGTCGCACGTGGTGAGCGGCGACGGCGACCTGGTGCCCCAGCGGGTGCTGCACCCGATCTTCGCCGGTTCGTTCGACTGGCACTCGTGCGTGCATCAGACCTGGTTGGCGGTCCGCCTGCTGCGGTTGCGGCCCGAGGTCGAGGGTGCGGCACAGGCCCGTCGGGTGCTGGACTCGTTGATCACGGTGGAGCACGCGGAGGTCGAGGCGGCGTTCTTCGACGGGCCGAGCGGCGGGTTCTGGGAGCGCCCCTACGGGTGGGCGTGGCTGCTCGTGCTCGACGCCGAACTCCGCACCTGGGGCTCGCCGCTGGCGACGGCGCTGCGGCCGTTGAGCGAGGTGCTGCGTGACCGGTATCTCGCCAAAGTGGCCAACGCGCGGCTGCCCGTGCGGACCGGCACGCACGGCAACACGGCGTTCGCGACCGGGCTCGTGCTGGACGCGGCACGCGCGGTCGGTGACGAGGAGCTGGCCTCGGCGTGCGCGGAGGCGGCGTTGCGGTGGCACCGCGAGGACGTCGGGTACGGCGGGTTCGAGCCGGACGCGGCCGACTTCCTCTCGCCCGCGCTGACCGAGGCGGACCTGATGCGGCGGGTGCTGCCGGCCGACGGGTTCACCGCGTGGTTCGAGGCGTTCCTGCCGCACCTGGAGGACTCGCGCTGGAAGGTGCTGCGCGAGCCCGTGCCCGTGGACGACCCCGGTGACCCGTACGGCTCGCACCTGGTCGGGCTGGCGCTGTCGCGGGCGTGGCAGTGGCGGGCCGTCGCCGACGCGCTGCCGCCGGAGCACCGGTACGCCGACCTGGCCCGCACGGCGGCCGAGGCGCACCGGGAGACCGGCCTGCGGCTGGTGTTCGGGCACGGCTACTACGCCGAGCACTGGCTGGGCACGTTCGCCGCCTACCTGGACGTCGGCGCGTTCACGGATCGCTGAGGGACGCGGCGGCGTCCCGGCACCGGCGCTCTTCCAGCGGTCGGCGCATCGCCGCGAACCGCTCGGCCGCCTCCAGGAACAACGCCGACGCCTGCGTGCGGTGCCCTTGGGCGCGCCGGAGCTCGGCGCGCACCTCCCACAGCGCCGCCGTCCACGGGCCGCCCTGCCAGAGGCCGCTGATCCGCTCCGCCTCGGCCAGGTGCGGCCCGGCCCGGCTCGGGCTGCCCGCGTTCGCGCACGCCGTGGCCGCCGCGATCCGGAAGCCGATCGAGCACGGGTCGCACACGTGCGGCGCCTCGCCGAGCCACCGCTCCGCCTCGCGGATCGCGCCGAGCGCGCCGCCGAGGGTGCCCGCGGCGAGCACGCGGACCCCGTGCACCCGGATGACCAGGTGCGACGGTATGCGTGACGAGCGGGCCAGCGGCAGTGCCCGGTCGAGGTCGGCGCGGGCCGCCGCGCGGTCGCCGCGCCGGGCCTCGGCCTCGGCCCGCCGTTCCAGCGCGAGGCACTGGGCGGACACGCAGCCCGCGCGCTCGGCCTCGGCCAGGGACTCGCCCAGCGCGGCCACCGCGTCGTCGAGGCGCCCGGACAGCAGCGCGAACTCGCCCAGCAGCAGGTGCGCCAGCGCCTTGCCTCCCGCGGAACCCGCCCGTGACGCGATGGCGAGCAGGTCGCGGCCGAACGACTCCGCGCCGTCGTGCCCCTCCGGCCCGTACAGGTAGAACTCCTGCAAGCACAGGTGCGCGTCGTAGACCTCGGGACGGGGCGGCTGCCGCACCGCGTCGGCGAACTCCTCCCGGAACAGCCGGTGCCACGTGCCGCGGGCGTGCGCGACGAGGGCCAGCAGGGTCGAGGCCTCGCCCAGCTCGTGCCCGAGGTCGGCGTCCAGCGCCAGCACCCGCGCCTGCCTGGCGAGCCGTTCGGCTTCGGCGAGGTGACGTCTCCCGAACGCCACCAGGCCGTTGGCCAGCGCGACCGCCGCGCGCTGCGCGGGTGACGGCGGCTCGGCGGCGTCCAGGGTGAGCGCCGACTCGTACAGCGCGACGGTCTCCGCGTCCGGCCCGACCCCGATCCGCTCGCGCAGCGTGCGGCGCAGCCGGTCGAACTGGCGCAACGCCTCACCGCGGCGACCGGCGGCCAAGTGGCGGCGCATCACCGCGCGGTGCGCCTGCTCGTCGGTCTCGTCCAGCTCGAGCAGCCGTTCCCAGGCGCCGGCGGCCCTCAGCAGCGCGACGTACCGGCCCTCGACCTTCTCGTGCGGCTCCGCGACCCAGCCCTCGTAGCGGTCGTCGACGAGCAGGCCGCCGTGGTACTCGGCGGCGACGAGCGCGCACCGGCCGGCGTCCCCCGAGGCCAGCGCGGCGTCGGCGGCCCGTTCGAACCGGTCGAGGTCCACGTCCACGACACCACCGGGCCACAACGTCAGCAGCCGTCCCTCGCAGCGGACGGCGTCGGCACGTCCCAGCGCGCGCCGCGCGTAGTACACCGCCTTGCGCAGGTTCGCCCCGGCCGCGTCGGCCGGCAGGTCGGGCCACAGCCGGTCCATCACCTGCTCGCGGTGCAGCCGGTGGTCGGGCGCCACGGCCAGCAGCTTCACCACGTCGGCCGCGCGCCGGTTGCGCCACACGTCACCGGGGACGGGCCTGCCGTCGACGGTGACGGCGAACCTGCCCAGCACGCGCACCTGGCAGGTGGACGGCATGGCGGCACCCTACGTCCGGCCCGGCGGGACCGCCGTGGGAACGGTTTGGGAACGCCGCGACGCCTAGCGTGTCCCGATCCACTCCGAGTCTGGAGGACCCCATGTTGTTCATGGACGTGCACAACCACCTGCCCGAAGGCGCCGGTCCCCAGGACGTGGCCGAGGCGCACGCCGCCGACCTCCGCACCCAGGACCAGTACGGCGTCCGGTACCTCAACTACTGGGTCGACGAGCAGGACGGGAAGGTCTTCTGCCTGGTCGACGCGCCGGACGCGGAGACGGCGCACCGGGTCCACCGCGAGGCGCACGGCTTGGTGGCGGACGAGATCTACCCCGTTGTCCAGGGCTGAGACACGACGAGAGGTGACGAAGATGTCTGTGTTGGCGTCGAAGAGCTTCACGGAGCCGGAAGAGGTGCGGGAGTTCCCGCACGGTCACGTCGACCTGGTCACCGTCGGTGACACGACGGTCGGCAGAGCCGAGTTCGAGCCGGGTTGGAAGTGGTCGCGGGACGTGAGCCCCATCGCGGGCACCGCCTCGTGCCAGGCCGCCCACACCGGGTACGTCCTGTCCGGTCGGATCCACGTCGTCATGGACGACGGCGCCGAAGGCGAGGCCGGGCCGGGCGACGCGGTCATGGTCGAGCCCGGCCACGACGCGTGGGTCGTCGGCGACGAGCCGTGCGTGATGGTCGACTTCACGGGTCTGCGCGACTACGCGAAGAAGTGAGGGGCGCGGGAAACCGAGAGCGCCCTCGGACGCGGAGTCCGAGGGCGCTCGTCGTCGTCGATCGGCTCAGCCGAAGAAGACCTCGGCCTCGGCGTAGCGGTGCACCGGAACGGTCTTCAGCTCCGCCGTCGCCTCCGCCAGCTTCACCCGGACGATCTCCGTGCCGCGCAGCGCGACCATGACGCCGAAGTCGCCCTCGGCGACCGCGTCCACCGCGTGCAGGCCGAACCGGGTGGCGAGCACGCGGTCGTAGGCGGTGGGGATGCCGCCGCGCTGGACGTGGCCCAGCACGACCGCGCGGGACTCCTTGCCGGTCCGCTCGGCGATCTCCTCGGCCAGCCAGGTGCCGACGCCGCCCAGCCGGACGTGGCCGAACGCGTCCTTCTCACCGGAGTGCAGCACCTCGGCGCCGCCCTCGGGCATCGCGCCCTCGGCGACCACGATGATCGGGGCGAACTGGCGCTCGAAGCGCCGCTCCACCCACTCGACCACCTTGTCGACGCTGAACTGCTTCTCCGGCACCAGGATCACGTTCGCGCCGCCGGCCAGGCCCGAGTGCAGCGCGATCCAGCCCGCGTGGCGGCCCATGACCTCGACCACGAGCGCCCGGTGGTGCGACTCGGCCGTCGTGCGCAGCCGGTCGATCGCCTCGGTGGCGATGTGCACGGCGGTGTCGAAGCCGAACGTGTAGTCGGTCGCGCCCAGGTCGTTGTCGATGGTCTTCGGCACGCCCACGACGCCGATGCCGTCGTCGGTGAGCCGCTTCGCGACGCCGAGGGTGTCCTCGCCGCCGATGGCGATCAGCGCGTCGACCTTGTTCGCCGCGAGGGTCTCGCGGATGCGGTCGACCCCGCCGTCGATCTTGTACGGGTTGGTGCGCGACGAGCCGAGGATGGTGCCGCCCCTGGTGAGGATGTCCTCGACGTCATCGAGCCCGATCGGCTTGGTCAGGTTCTCCACGGGGCCCTGCCACCCGTTGCGGAACCCCAGGACGTCCCAGCCGTGGGCCTCGATGCCCTTGCGGACCACGCCGCGGATGACCGCGTTGAGGCCGGGGCAGTCGCCACCGCCGGTGAGCACACCAATGCGCATTTGCTTAGCCAATCTCTTCTCGTGGCGTTGGTCACCCAAGCCTGACACGTGCTGGATCGGTGCAGCAAGCGAGGGTCCACCTACCGGACCGAGAAACCCTTCCGCAGCCGTTCGGACTCGATCACCTTCCAGCGCGCGAGGTTGTGCCGCGCGTCGGCCAGGGCGTCGTGCGCGTCCGCGGGCGCCGGCGGGAGGTGGGGTTTGCCCACGTCCTCCCAGCGTTGGCGCAGGTCGCGGGTGAACCGGGGCAGGCAGCGCGGCAAGGCCGGCATCGGGCCCCAGAGCTGCGCCAGCGCCACGTGGTCGTAGGCGGCGAACCACGCCCACAGCTCGATGTCGTCCCGGTTGGCCTTGGGCCCGCCGAGGAAGTCGAGGAGGTCCGCCCGGATCCGCTCCCGGCTGCGCCACGCCCGGTCGGCGGGCGACGGCAGCTGGTTGAGCACGTTGGCGCGCACCCACGGTCCGGCCTTGGCCGGGTCGAACTCGGTCGACACGGCGTAGAACTCGCGGCCTTCCTCGTCGACCACTCCGATGGAGACGAGGTCGATGGTGACCCCGTCCTCGATGAACTCACAGTCGTAGAAGAACCGCACCCCGCCAGCCTAGGGGTGCCGATCAGCCCGCCTTCGCCTCGGGCAGCCGATCGACCGCTTTCGCGGGCTTCTCGTCGCCCTGCCCCTCCTTGGCCTTGGCCGCGTACACGTCGACGTACTCCTGGCCGGACAGCTCCATCAGGGCGTACATGATCTCGTCGGTGATGGACCGCAGCACGAACCGGTCGCCGGACAGTCCCTCGTAGCGGGAGAAGTCCAGCGGCTTGCCGATCTTGATCCGGATCGGGTACGGCCGCCACATGCGCGAGCCGATGGGGTTGGCCTTGTCGGTGCCGAACATCGCGACCGGGATGACCGGCGCGCCGGACTCCAGCGCGATCCACGCCACGCCGACCTTGCCCTTGTACAGCCGGCCGTCGGGCGACCGCGTGCCCTCGGGGTAGATGCCGAGCAGCTTGCCCTCGCGCACGATCCGCACGCCGGTGTCGAGCGCGCCCTGGGCGGCCGACGCGCTGGAGCGGTCGATCGGCACCTGACCGACGCCGTAGAAGAACCAGCGCTGGAACCGGCCCTTGAGCCCCTTGCCGGTGAAGTACTCGATCTTGGCCGGGAACGTGACCCGGCGTGACAGCTTCAGCGGGAGGAAGAACGAGTCGGAGACCGCGAGGTGGTTGCTCGCCAGGATGGCGCCGCCGTCCTTGGGGATGTTCTCCGCGCCCTCGATGATCCGGGGTCGGAAGAACAGCTTCAGGAGCGGCCCGAGAAAGATGTGTTTCATCAACCAGTAGAGCACCGCTGCCAGCGCCTCCTCGACGTGCTTGATCCCCGGCGCCAGCCTACGGAGCCGGCGCCGAAACACACAACGAACACCCGCGCGGAGGCGGTACGGTCCCAAGTGCCACCGGCTGCCGTAATCCGCGACACAACGGGCTCGTGGGACGATGGACCCTGGCAGAGGATTGGCCTTCACGACCCGGAGGGCTGGAGCACGCCGATGAACTCCCGACGCGACTCGACCGACGGCCCGGAGGACGTCGACGCGACCTTCGCCGAGATCGTGGCGGGTCTCGAACGCGAGGGCGTGGGCCGACAGGCCTACTCCGACGAGGCCGAGCCGGACGAGGACGACGAGGCCGAGCCGGCGCGGTCGGTGCGGCCCGAGGGCCAGCCCGCCGTGGCCACGGCGGACGACGACCCCGACGCGTACCCGGACCCCGACTCGGACGACCCGAACGACCACTACGTGCCGCCGGAGCCGCCTCCGCTGCCCGCGTTGCGGCCGGGCACGATCGCGGCGCTGCTGCTGATCGCGCTGGGCGTGGTCGTCCTGCTCTTCCCGGGCCTGTTCGGCCTGACCGGCGTGATCGGCACCCCGCTGGCGCTGATCGTGATGTGCTCGGGCGCCGGCTGGCTGATCCTGCGCATGCGCAACACCCAACCCCCGGACTCGGGCTGGGACGACGGCGCCGTCCTCTGAACCCCCGCGCGTGTCCGACGTGGAGGTAGGACGCGCGCGAGGGTCAGGTGCCGCAGAGGATGCGGATGGTGAAGCCCTCGGCGTCGCGGCTCATGCTCACGTCGCGGCACGTCCGGTGCGTCAGCCACAGGCCAACGCCCGCCGTCGCGGTCCGGTCGGTCGGCACGAGGCCGGCCAGCGGTGACGCGGGCCCGTCGCCCCGGTCCGTCACGGCCACCAGCACGTGCGTCGGCCCCGCCCACGCCCGCAGCCGCACGGGCGGCCTGCCGTGCGCCTGCGCGTTGGTCACGGCCTCGCTCGCCGCGTACACGATGTCGTCCACCTCGTCGTGGCTCAGCCGGGTGCCGACGCACGCCGTGGTCACCGCACGCCTGGCCTCCGCGGGCGTCGGGTCGGTCAGCTCGACCAGCGGCCACCCGGCCTCGAACGCCGTCGGCCCGGTCGGCGGCAACGTCCACGACGACCGGTACCGAGGGTTCGGCAGGTGCGAGCCGTCCGTGCCGGCCACGTGCGGGTGGGTGCGCACCACGTCCGCCAGCACGCGCGCCGGGGTGGTCCGCAGGTCGTACGGGCACAGGCCCCACAGCGGGTACTCCGCGAAGACCTCGTTCACCGCCGCCTCGTAGCGCGACCACCAGTCCCACGCCGCGCCGACGCCGGGGTGCGGCACGTCGCCCACCACCCGGATCTGCGCCGCGCCCGCGTACTCGGCGAACAGCTTCCGGTAGCCCATGATCGCCTCGGTCGGCCGGTCGTACTGGTCGCCGCCGGGCAGGAACACGACGCCGGACGGGTCGGCCACCGCGTCCCGGATCAACCGCTCGTTGGCCGGGCGGCACGCCACCAGCACCGGCTCGCACGCACCCACGCCCTCGTCCACGAACGGCACGACGACCGACCGGTAGTCCTCGTCGCTGCCGTAGAACGCGGTCTCGTGGAAGTAGCCGACGTGCCCGCTCGCCGCGCCGGACCTCATCGGCGCACCACGAAGTCGACGGAGGACTCGCGGACGTGGTGGTCGCGCGGTCCCCTGATGACGGCGGTCCGCATTCCGCGATGCTACGCGGAACGCGGGGCTCAGCGGTGCCTGCCGTTGCGGGCCGTGCTCGCCGCCACGTCACGCGCCAGCGTGGCCACGCCGACGATCCCGGCGTCGTCACCGAGCTGCGCGGTCCGGATGCGGGCCAGCGGCCGGTGCCCGGCGCCGGTCACCACGGCCGCGTACCGCTCGCGCGCGTCGTCCAGGAACAGCGGCGCGGACTCCGACACACCGCCGCCGATCACCACGACCTCGGGGTCGTACACGTCCGCGACCAGCGCCAACCCCTCGCCCAGCCACCGGGCCAGGTCCGCCATCGCCCGTTGCGCCAACGGGTCGCCGTCACGCGCCGCGCCCGCCACCCGACGCCCGGTGACGGCCCGCGAGTCGCCCAACGCCTCCCGCGCCAGCACGGTCGACTGGCCGGGGTAGCGGGCCAGCAGCTCGACCGCCGTCGTGCTCAACGCCGTGCCGCTGCAGTACCGCTCCCAGCAGCCGTGCTTGCCGCACGGGCAGGGCCGGCCGTCCGGCACCAGCCGCAGGTGACCCAGTTCGGGGGCCACGCCGTGCGCGCCGCGGAACACCTGCCCGTCGATCAGCAGCGCGCCGCCGATCCCGGTGCCGATCGCGACCAGCGCGGCGATCTTCGCCCCGCGCGCCGCCCCGAACCGGTGCTCGGCCAGCGCCGCGGCGTTCGCGTCGTGCTCCAGCACCACCGGCATGCCGATCCGCCGCGAGATCCGGTCCGCCACCGGCGCCTGCCGCCACGCGAGGTGCGGCGCGAACCGCACGGTCCGCCGGTCCGAGGCCACGAACCCGGCCACGGCCAGGCCGACGCCGGAGATCCGGTGCCGGGCCGCCAGCTCGGCGACGGCCTGCCCGATCGCCTCCTCCAACGCCTCCTCGCCGCTCGGCGTGGCCGCGCGCGCCGTGTCGAGCACCGCGCCGTCGCCGTCGACCACCCCCGCGCGCACGCTCGTCCCGCCGACGTCGACGCCGACAGTCAGCACTGCGCCCCCCGGTCACGCCGCACCACGGGGATGTGCTGGACCCGCGGCTTCTCCGGCCGCACCGGCTCGTCCTCCGACACCGGCGGGGACGGCTCGGCCAACGCCGCCCGCAGCACCGCGATCAGCCCGGCGACGTGCTCGGCCGCCTTGGCGGCCAGCTCGGACCGGTCGCCGCGGGCCAGCGCCACCGCGTTGCACAGCGGGCACCAGCCGCACGTTCTCGTGTCGTGCTCGCCCTCGGCGGCGGCCACCCGGTGCAGCCACGGCTGCGCCCGCTCGGCGGCGGCGTCGAGCAGCAGGCGCAGCTCTTCGGCGAGCTTCGAGTCCACGTGCCTCACCGCATCCACAGATCGGGGTCGGGTGCGAACCGCACCGCCAACCCGGCCTCGTCCAGCTCCGCGCCGGTCACCAGGCAGCGCTTGAGCAGCGACGGCAGCGCGACCAGCCGCCGCCTGCCGTCCACCGTCACGGCCAGGTCGTCGCCCACCCGCGCCAGGTCGAGCGACGAGTCGCCGACCGGCAGCGCGACGCGCAACGTGTACTCCAGCTCGCCGGTCCGCTCCACGGTGAGCAACTGCCGGTCGTCGTCGGCGCCGTCCAGCGGGTCTCGCCCCTGGTAGAGGCCTTCGGCGACGTCCAGCAACGCGGCCGTGCCGACCGGTTCGGCCGCCCGGTGCTCCACCGTGCGCACCGACCCGAGGTCGGCCAGCCCGGCGAGCACGGCGTCCTGCTCGGCGCGACGGGTGCGCAGCCACTCGGCGGCCGGACCGCCCTCGGCGCCGGGGTCCGGCACGACCCGGTTGGCCACCACGCCGTCGACCCGGATGCCCTGCAGCGCGAGCGCCGTCACGGTCCGCCTGGTCTCCGCCGCGACCACCCGCTCGGGGGTCAGCACCAGCCGGACGCTGGTCGTCGGCGAGGTCAGCAGGCCGCGCAGCTGCTCCAGGTTCTCCGCCAGCCTGCCGAGCGCGTCGGCGGTGGCGTCCCACTTCTCCACCGCGTCGCTGCCCGCGACACCGGCCAGCAGCCCGCGCACCACCCGGCGGTGGGTCGGGAACAGCCGTTCCAGGTAGGAGGCGAACGCCTCGGGCAGCGCCAGCAGGCGCAGCGTCTCGGCGGTCGGACCGCAGTCGACGACCACCACGTCCCACGGCCCGGTCGCGGCCAGCCGCCGCACCTCCGAGAGCGCGAGCAGCTCCTCGACGCCGGGCAGGACGGTCAGCTCCTCGGCGTCCAGCTCGTCCACGCCCGCGCCCGCGAGCACGGTCCGCAGGTGTCCGCGCAGGTCGCGCCACGCGTCGTCGACCAACGCGCGCGGGTCGAGCTGGGCCGCGTGCAGCGACGCGAAGGACCGGCCGCCGTCGACCTCGGCGACGTCCCCGGACAGCGGCACGCCGAACGCGTCGCCCAGCGAGTGGGCCGGATCGGTGGACACGACCAGCGCCTTGCGGCCACCGGCGGCGAGCGCGGTGGCGGTGGCGGCGGCCAAGGTCGTCTTGCCGACCCCGCCCTTGCCGGTGAAGAGCAGCAGGCGGGCGCTCATCCCGCCTCGTCCACCCGGTTTTCCACCCGGCGCTTGAGCTCCTTGAGCGCGGTGTCCATGATCATCTTCTCGGCCTTGCGCCGGAACAGGCCGATCATGGGCACGACCAGCTGCACCGACAGGGTGTAGGTGACCTCGGTCGAGCCGCCCTTGGGCGCCAGCGCGTAGCTGCCCTCCTGCGACTTCTGCATCTGGCCCTTGACCAGGTGCCACGAGATGCGGCTCGGCGACCACTCGTCGTAGGCGAGCACGTACTCGTCCTTGATCGGGCCCTGGTCGATGTTGAACTTGACCTGCGCCGCGCGACCGTCCGCCCCGGTCTCCAGCACCTCGGCGCGCTTCACCCCGTTGGCCCACTCCGGGTAGGCGTCGAAGTCGGCGATGACCGCCGCGATCTCCTCGGGCGTCGCGTCGATGACGATGGACTGGGTGGACTCGTCGGCCATGTCGGGGAGGCTACCCGGTGGTTCGGCTCACCAACGCAGGACGTGGGGCGTGCCGGTGCGCTGGAAGTGGCCGACGTTGACGCACTCGGTCCAGCCGACCCGGACCCGGCGGGACAGGGGCTGGTGCACGTGCCCGAACACCGACCACCGCGGCCGGTCGCGCTCGATCACCTTCAGCAACGACGTCGAGCCGAGCTCGGGCCGGCGGGCCACCACGTCGTAGGTCAGCTCGGCCACGGCGGGCGGCACGTGCGTGCACAGCACGTCGACCTCGCCCAGCCCGGCGAGGCACGCGCCGAACTCCTCCTCGGTGCGCAGGTAGGGCCGCCACGGACCGCGCCTGCTCGGCACGAAACCGGGGTGCAGCAGCGCGCCGCCCGCGAAGCCGAACCGCAGCCCGCCGATCTCGGCCACCTGCCCGTCCAGCACGTGCACGCCGTCGTGGGCGAACAGCGGCCACAGCTCGGGGCTGTCGACGTTGCCCGGCGTGGCGTAGGTGGGCGCGCTCATCACCGCGAACAGCGCGGCGTACTGCTCCATGACCGCCTCTTGGACGACGTCCGCCGCGTTGTCCAGGCTCTCCCACAGCGACCGCATGTAGCGGACCGTCTCCGCGCCGAACCGGCCGCGCCGCAGCCGGGCGAACACCTCGACCTTCTCCGCGCCGAACACCCGGCCCAGGATGCCCTTGCCGTGGTCGTAGTAGTCGACGAAGTCGACCAGGTCGCCGAGGACGACCAGCGCGTCGGCCCCCTCGCCGGCGCGCGCGAGCGCCTCCGCGTTGCCGTGGACATCCGAGACGACGTGAACCCGCACAAGACCCGAATCTACGGCAGCACGGGCGGCTCACCAGGCGGCCGACCGGCTTCCAAGATCATTTTGAGGCCGAGTGACACCTCTTTGGCGGCCAACTGGCGGCGCCGCACCTCGCGGCGTATCCGCTGGTCGGACGCCTCGCCCGGCAAGTCGGCACGCAGGAAGTAGTGCAGCAGGGTGCCGTCCAGGACCGGCTCCAGCCACACCTCCATCGTTCCGACCAACGCGCCCGCGACCGTCCAGCGCAACCCCTGAGTGCCCCGATCGGCGTACACGTCCAGCGTCAGGTCCGGCCAGAACTCCGCCCACGCGGCGGGCGGCGCGAAAGCGGCGGCGACCACCGGCGGAGGCACTGCGAGGAACGTCTCGTCAACGACGTCGACACTGGGCACGGGTGGGAAGAGTGCCACGACACGGTCACGGAACGACCCGCCGGCCTGGTGTATCGCCGGAATCACAGGCTAAGTTTCCCCACCGGTAACAAACAACGTCCGGAGGTCGACGTGCGCGAGTTCAGCGTCCCCGCCACCGCCACTGTGGCTGCCGAGGAGAACCTCACCGACATGGTGTGGGCGAACGCGGAGCGCTTCGGCAACGCCGTCAGCTTCCGCCGCCGCGTGGACGGCACGTGGGTGGACGTCACCGCCCGCGACTTCGCCGCCCAGGTCCTCGCGGTCGCCAAGGGGTTGGTCGCGGCGGGCTTGCAGCCAGGCGAGCGGGTGGGCCTGATGTCCAAGACCCGCTACGAGTGGACCCTCCTCGACTTCGCCATCTGGCACGCGGGCGGTGTCGTGGTCCCGATCTACGAGACCTCCTCGGCCGAGCAGGTCGAGTGGATCCTGTCCGACTCCTCGGCCAAGGCCGTGTTCGTGGAGACCTCCGAGCACCGCGCCACAGTGGACTCGGTGGTGGCCGGCCTGCCCGAGGTGCGGCACGTGTGGCAGGTCGACGGGCCGTCCGGCGACGCGGCGGGCGCGATCGACGAGCTGACCGCGCTGGGCGCCTCGGTGTCCGACGACGACGCGCGGGCCCGGCGCAAGGTGGTCGGCGCGGACGACACCGCGACCATCGTCTACACCTCGGGCACCACCGGCCGCCCCAAGGGCTGCGAGCTGACCCACCGCAACCTGCTGTCCGAGGTGCGGGCCGGGATCACCGCGTTCCCGCAGCTCATGCAGGCCGGCAACTCGCTGCTGGTGTTCCTGCCGCTGGCGCACATCCTGGCCCGCGCGCTGGCCCTGTGCGGCGTGTACACGCGGGTGACCATGGGCCACACGTCGGACGTGAAGACCCTGGTGCAGGACCTCCAGTCGTTCCGGCCCACGTTCGTGGTGGCCGTGCCGCGCGTGTTCGAGAAGGTCTACAACGGCGCGAAGCAGAAGGCGCACGCGGCGGGCAAGGGCAAGATCTTCGACGCCGCCGAGGCGACCGCGGTGGCCTACAGCGAGGCGCTCGACAAGAGCGGCCCCGGCCTCGGGCTCAAGATCAAGCACGCGCTGTTCGCGAAGCTCGTCTACAGCAAGCTCCTCGCGGCGCTCGGCGGCCGGTGCACCAACGCGGTGTCGGGCGGCGCGCCGCTGGGCGAGCGGCTGGCGCACTTCTTCCGCGGCATCGGCGTGCCGGTGTTCGAGGGTTACGGCCTGACCGAGACCAGCGCCGCGTCGAACCTGAACACCGCGTCGGCGTTCCGGGTCGGCACGGTGGGCCGGCCGGTCAGCGGCACGTCGATCCGCATCGGCGAGGACGGCGAGGTCCTGATCAAGGGCGGCGTCGTGTTCCGCGGCTACTGGAACAACCCGGAGGCGACGGCGGAGGCGCTGGAGGACGGCTGGTTCCACACCGGTGACATCGGCGAGCTGGACGACGACGGCTTCCTGAAGATCACCGGGCGCAAGAAGGAGATCATCGTCACCGCCGGCGGCAAGAACGTCTCGCCCGCCGTGCTGGAGGACCGCCTGCGCGCCCACCCGTTGATCAGCCAGTGCATGGTGGTCGGTGACGCGCAGCCGTTCATCGGCGCGCTGATCACGATCGACCCGGAGTTCTTCCCGGCGTGGAAGGAGCAGAACGGCAAGCCGGGGTCGGCGACCGTGGCCGACCTGATCGACGACGAGACGCTGCGCGGCGAGATCCAGGCCGCGGTGGACGAGGCCAACCAGGCGGTGTCCAAGGCGGAGGCGATCAAGAAGTTCCGCATCCTGCCGGTGGACTTCACCGAGGCCGGCGGCGAGATGACCCCGAGCCTGAAGCTCCGCCGCTCGGTGGTCGCCTCGACCTACAAGCAGGACATCGAAGCCATCTACAGTGCCTGATTGCCGCTGCTCCGCAGACGGCGGCGAGGTCGCCTGGAAGTCGGCCGCTCGCGCCTGATTTTCCGGCGATCGAAAAGCGTGATCGCCGGAAAATGAGTCGCGAACGACCGACGCGACCTCGCGGGGTGGTCGCGGCCATCCAACACAGACGAGTGGCCTGCGTCCGAAGACGCAGGCCACTCGACCCCCAGTGATCGCGTATCCGCTGACGCGGACCCGAGAAGTTCTGTTGTCCCGGTCCCCCAACCGGGACGCTTCATAGCGTGCCGCAGCGCGCTGTCGTATCGCTGACGCGGCGATGACTCGTGCCGTCAGCGCCCGCCCTAGGCTGTGCCACAGCGAGGCGGAACGAGGGGACGCAAGGATGGGCGCTGGGCCGTGGTTCGGCCTTCTCGGCCCGCTCGAGGTGCGCATACAGGGTCGACCGGTGCCCGTTCGGGCAGGTAAGCACCGGGCGCTGCTGGCTGCCCTGTCGCTGCGCGCGGGCCGTGCCGTCTCAATTGGCGAGCTGGTCTCCTTCCTGTGGGGCGGCGACCCGCCCGCGCGCACCCGCGGCACGCTGCAGACCTACGTCATGCGGCTGCGGCAGCTGCTCGGCGACCCGTCGCTGATCCGGACCACTTCGGACGGCTACCGGTTGGTGGTGCCGCCGGAGCAGGTGGACGTGCACCGGTTCACCACCACGGCGGGGCTGGCGAGGCAGGCCGCGCAGTCCGGGCACCTGGCCGACGCCGCCGAGCTGTACGCCGAGGCGCTCGGCCTGTGGCGCGGGCCGGCGCTGTCGGACGTGCCGTCGGAGGCGTTGCGCGACGAGGAGGTGCCGCGGCTGGCCGAGCGGCTGCTGGTGGTGCACGAGGAGCGCAACGACGTCGAGCTGGCGCTGGGCAACCACGAGCGGCTGGTGCCCGTGCTGCGGTCGTTGACCGCGGACCACCCGCTGAGGGAGCGGTTCTGGGCGCAGCTGATGGTGGCGCTGTACCGGGGCAGCAGGCAGGCCGAGGCGCTGGAGGCGTTCCGGCTGGTCGACCGGCTGCTCGGCGAGCAGCTGGGCATCGAGCCCGGCCCGGCGCTGCGCGAGCTGCACCAGGCGATCCTGGTCGGCGACCCGAGCCTGGCCGCGCCCGCCGAGCGGGTCGACCCGGACGTGCCCGACCAGCTGCCGCCGGACGTGCCGGGCTTCGTCGGCCGGACCGAGCTGGTCGAGCGGATCTCCCGACTGATCGCGCCGGACGGCCCGCGCACGGCCGTGCCGATCGTGACGCTGACCGGCGTGCCCGGCGTGGGCAAGACGGCGTTGGCGGTGCACGTGGCGCACCGGCTGCGCGACCGGTTCCCGGACGGTCGGCTGTACGTGGACCTGCGCGGGTACGCCTCCGGCCCGGCCACGCCGGTGGTGGAGGTGCTGACCCGGTTCCTGCGCGCGCTCGGCGTGCCGCCGGAGCAGATCCCGGTGGACTCCGACGAGCAGAGCACCCTGTTCCGGTCGCTGCTGACGGGCCGGCGGATGCTGCTGGTGCTGGACAACGCCGCCGCGCCGGACCAGGTGCGCCCGCTGCTGCCCGGCGCGGCGAGCTGCCCGGTGCTGGTGACCAGCCGCGACGACCTGCGCGGGCTGATCGCCGTCGACGGCGCCCGGCGGGTCGGGCTGGACGTGTTCGGGCCGGACGAGTCGCTGGCCGTGCTGCGCCGGTCCGGGCCGGCGGCGGAGGAGCTGGCGCGGCGGTGCGGGCACCTGCCGCTGACGCTGCACATCGCGGCGGCGTCGGTGGCCGGCGGTTCGGTGGTGCGGTACCTGGAGAAGCTGGGCGACCGCCGTCCGCTCGACCTGGCGCACGCCGCCCTGACGCCGGGCGCGCGGCGACTGTTCGCGCTGCTCAGCGTGGTGCCGGGACCGGACTTCACGACGGAGGCGGCGGCGAACGCGGCCGAGCTGACCGTGCCGGAGGCCGCCGCGCTGCTCGGGCAGCTGACCAGGGCACGGCTGGTGGCCGCCGACCGCGGCCGGTACGCGTTCCACGACGAGCTGGCGCGGTTCGCGGCCGAGATGGCGGAGGCCGGGAACGAGGACGTGGCCGCGGCGCGCGTGCGGCTGCTGGAGTTCTACGTGCGCGCCGTCGACCACTGCGCCGAGCTGCTGTACCCGGACCTGATGCGGCTGCCTGCGCCCGCCGGGCGGGCGGTGCGGCTGCCGCGGATCGAGACGACGACGCAGGCGCGGGCGTGGCTGGACGCGGAGCGGCCGAACCTGACCGCGGCGATCCGCTCGGCGGCCGAACGGGGGCCGGCCGCGATGTCGTGGCAGCTGGCCGACGGGCTGCGCGGCTACCTGTGGAGCGGCAAGCACGTCACCGAGTGGCTGACGACCGCGCAGTACGGGCTGGACGCCGCGCACGAGCAGCGGGACGTGGCGGGCGAGGCGGCGATGCACCAGAACCTGGCCACCCTGCACTGGCGGCTCGGCGACTTCACCACGTCCATCGCGCACTACATGCGGGCGGTGGAGCTGCACCGCGTGTCCGGTGACCTCGCGTCGGAGGCGGGCGTGCGCAGCTACCTCGGCGTGGTGCGGATGGAAGCGGGCGACCTGGCGGGCGCCCGCGACGACCTGGAGATGTGCCTGGCGCTCAAGCGCGAGTCCGGCGAGCCGAGGTCGGGCGAGACGGGCGTGCTGACCGGGTTGGGCGTGCTGGCCATCGAGACCGGTGAGCTGGCAGAGGCGGTGGACCTGCTGGGCGAGGTGCTGGCGATCAGCGTGGAGCACGGGTTGCGGGGCAGCGAGATCACCGCGTTGACGCTCCTCGGCGTGGCGTCACAGCTCATGGGCGAGCCACAGCGCGCGCTCGCCCACCTGTCCGAGGCGTTGCGCCTGTCGGTGGAGGCGGGATTCCGCGAGGCCGCCGCACGGGTGCTGGAGAGCACCGCGTCCGTGCGGCTGGACTTGGGCGAGCACGCGGCGGCGCTGGACCTGGCCGACCGGGCGCTGGCCGAGCTGCGGGAGGGCGGCGACCAGCGGATCACCACGAACGTGCTGGTGGTGATGGCGTCGGCGAACCGGGGCCTGGGTTCCCTGCGGACGGCCGACGAGCAGTTCCAGCAGGCGCTGACCAAGGCGCGCCGGATCGGCTACCTGCCCGGCGAGGCGCGGGCCCTGATCGGCCTGGCGGGCGTGCGCCGGCAGCTGGGCCAGGTCGCGGAGGCCAAGGCGCTGGCCACCCAGGCCGTCACCCTGACGTCCAGCCTCGGCCTGCGGATCACCGAACGCACCGCCCGCACCGAGCTCGCCACCATCCACGATGCCCTGGGCGACCACACCGCCGCCGCCACCGAGACGACCCGCGCCGCCGACCTGCAAGACCAGATCGGCCACCCCTGACCACACCGCGCGTGTCCCACGTCCAGGACCCGCGTGTCCCTCGTTCAGGGACCCCCGGGTTCAACGCTCAGGAGTCGATCAAGCCGACCAGGCGGTCGGCCAGGTCGTCCCAGCGCCAGTTCCCGGTGACCCACTCGCGGCCCGCCGCGCCCATCTTCGCGGCCGTGCCCGGGTCGGCCAGCAGCGCGGCGACGGCGTTGGCCACCTCCGCCACCTCGCGCCCGTCGACCACCCGCCCCGTCACGCCGTCGCGCACGGTCTCCGGCGCACCGCCCGAACGCCCCGCCACGACCGGCAGGCCGGTGGCCGACGCCTCCAGGTACACGATCCCCAGGCCCTCGACGTCCAGCCCACGCCCGCGCGTCCGGCACGGCATCGCGAACACGTCACCGGCGTTGTAGTGCGCGGGCAGCTCCTCCCACGGCACCGACCCGGTCAGCACCACGTGCTCCGACACGCCGACCGACGCCGCCAGCCGCTCCAGCGTGCCCCGGTACGGCCCGCCGCCCACCAGCAGCAACGCCGCGCCCGGCACCTGCCGCCGGATCTCCGGCAACGCGCGCACCAGCACGTCCTGCCCCTTGCGCGGCACGAGCCGCGACACGCACACCACCACCGGCCGGTCGCCCAACCCGTACCGGGCCCGCATCTCCGCCCGCGCCTCCGCGGAAGGCGCGAACACCGACGTGTCCACCCCCGACGGCAGGTGCTCCAACGCCGCCATCGGACCGAACGCCGCCGCGAACCGCGACCGCGTGTACCGGCTCACGAACGTCACCACGTCCGCGTCCGACCCGATCCGCCGCAACGCCTGCCGCGCGCCCGGCAGCATCGACCACCCGACCTCGTGCCCGTGCGTCGACGCCAACACCCGCGAAGCGCCCGCGGCACGCAGCCGTGACGCCATCAGCGCCAACGGCGCCGCTGCCCCGAACCACACGGCGTCACAGCGCGCCCCGCGCAGGATGTCCGACGCGCGCCGCACGACGTCCGGCGTGGGCAGCATCAACGTCCCCGGGTGCCGCACCACCTCGAACGGCTGCGCCGCGTCGAACTCCGGGTGCGAGCCGGACGACGACTCCCACGACGGCGCGTACACCACCAGCTCGGGCAGCCGCACGGCCAGAGCGTGCAGGTAGGCCTGGATTCCGCCGGGCCGAGGCGGGAAGTCATTGGTCACCAGCAGGGTCCGACGCACGCGACCACGTTACGGGAACGACCGCCGCAGGAACTCCTGCCACCCGCGCACCAGCGCCGCGGTGTCCCCACCGGTCACCTCCAGCAGCACGCCGTCCACTTCGGACGCCCGAACCCGCGCCAGCCGCCGGTACAGCGCCACCAGCCCCGGCTCGCCGAGCGACGACGCCAGGTACAGGTTCAGCGACCACGCCTGCTGGTAGGCCAGCTCCATCCCGTCGCCGCGGAAGTCGGCGTCCGAGGGCAGCGACGAGGGCAACGACTGCCGCACCCGCGCGGCCAGCAGCGGCGCGGCCTTGGGCGGCGGCACGTCGCTGCGCCGGTAGCCCACGTAGTCCGCGAACCCCTCCAGCACCCACATCGGCGCGCCGTCCACGGTCTCGCCGCGCGCGGCGACGTGCGTGATCTCGTGCCGCAGCAGCACCCGCAACGCCAACGGCGACAACGCCCCCGCGCTGTCCGGGTTCAACACCACCCGTTGGCCGCGGGCGGTGTGCGTGTCCGGGTCCACCCGGTCGGCCACCGCGACGCCCGCGATCGCGCCGGTGGCGAACCCCGGTCCGACCAGCGCGACCATCTCCTGCGGGCTCGCCGGGATCAGCACGGCCACCTGGCGCGCCCAGGCCTGGCCCCACACCTCGGTCACGGCCGTGACGGCGCCGTCCAGCTCCGCCAGCACCCGTGCGGCGAGCACCTCGCCGCCGGGGTGGCTCAGCACGAACCCGCCGGTGCCCGTGAGCACGTGGCTCGGCCCGAAGTCCCACGGCCCGCGCCACGTGCGCTTGCCCAAGGGCTCCAGCGCGGTGTCGGAGTTGAGGTACCAGCGGTCGCCGCGCCGGGTGAACAGGTAGGCCATGCCCTGGCTGCTCGGCTCCACGTCCACGCCGCGGAGCCGGTACGACAGCCGCACGTCCGGCGCCCACACCTCGTCGGCTGCGGGCAGGTCCAGCCCAGCGAGGTGGGCACCGGTGACGTCGGCGCCCGTGGCACCGGCCCGCCCGTCGGCGCCGGGTTCCCGGTCGGCCACGTACTCCCACTCCGCCAACGGCACCGAGGCGAGGTTGCGGAACAGGTCGCGCTGCCGCTGCCGGAACCCGGCGTCGGCGAGGGGGTCGAGGTCCGCGGTGAAGGCCGTCTCGTCCCGGTCCAGCACGGCCCGCGCGCGCCGTTCGAGCAGCGCCCGCACGGCCTCCGAGCGCGAGGTGGCGGCGGTGTCGGCCGACGCGGGCGGCGCGGACGGGGTCGCCGGGACCACGGCCGTGACCAGTCCGGCGAGGAACGTCACGGCCACCAACGCGGCCAGCACACCCCGAAAACGGCTCACGAGCCTCCAAAGTCAACGGCAGGGCCACCCCCGTAGAGGATGGCCCTGCCGGACGACGACTGTCAGCCCGCGATGCGCCGCATCGCGTAGATGCTGCCGGGGTTCTCCAGCGGCACCACCTTGACCGGGACGCCGTCGGTGGACGCGTGCACGACCCGCGCGTTGTCCACCGCCATGCCCACGTGGTTGCCACCGTTGTAGATGATCAGGTCGCCCGCCTGGACCTCGCCGCGGCTGACGGGACGCCCGGCGCCCGCCTGACCGCCGGAGGTGCGCGGGATCGTCACGCCGGCGTACGCGTAGGCCTTGGACGTCAGGCCGGAGCAGTCCCAGCGGTCCGGACCGGTCGCGCCGTACAGGTACATGTCGCCCTGCTGCTCCAGCGCGAACTGCAGCGCCGCACCCGCCGCGCCTGCGGGCACGTTGGTGGTGACGCGCTGGCCGACGCTGGTCAGCGTGTTGCGCTCCTGCGCGGTCAGCCGGTTGAGCTGGTTCCTGACCTCGGTGATCTGGCCCTGCAGGTCGGTCTGCCGCTTCTTGACGTCGTCGGCGATCTTGATCGCCTCGTCGGTCGCGGCCTGCGCGCGGGCCTGGGCGTCCGCCGCCTTCTGCCGGGCGTCCTCGGCCGCGTCGACGGCGCCGGAGAGCCGTTCGAGGGACTCGGTGTTGTCCGACGCGAGCACGCCGAGCGCGGACATGCGGTTCAGGAAGTCCTGCTGGGAGTCGGACACCAGCAGCGCCGACAGCTGGTTGAACCGGGCGCCCTCGAACGACGCCTCCGTCAGCTTGTCGACCTGGACCCGGAAGGTCTCCTCGTCGGTCCGCGCCTGCTCGCCGGCCTGGGTCGCCTGCGCCAGGTCGGCGTTGGCCTTGTCCAGCTCGGTCTGGTTGGCGTTGCGCTGCTCTTCGGCGCGCAGGAGTTCTTCGTTGAGCTTGGTGGCCTGCTCGGCCAGCTCGTTGTACTTCTTCAGCGCCTCGGAGGCGTTCGCGGGGGTGTTCGGCTGGGCTCCGGCGGGTACGGGCAGGACGCCCACCGCGGCAGCGGCCACCGCCGTGGCCGCCATCGCCCCGCGCAGGCCGCGCTTGAGTCGTTGCGACGCCACAGTCGCGTGTGTCTCCTTCGTCTGATCCCGCCTGCCGGCCGGGCGCAGGACGCAACCCGACACACCTCTGGTGAGAGATTCCGGCTCGGCTCCCCGACAGGCCGATTCGGCGGTGAACCCGCGTCGCGGCCCAGGATGGACCACTGCTCGCCGCGAGATCTCGGCTAGGTTACGAAAAGTGAGGTCCGGCGTCCACTAGCGAGGCAAGGAAATCACGTCGAGTTCACCTTTGTTCTCAAACGGCCTAGCTGTGACCTGGTCGTGTGACCACCGGTGGTGTTAAAAACACGATCTGTGTCACACACGGCCCAGGCGTGCGAGCAGCACCGCGGACGGCACCGGGTGCGCGCCGCGCCGCCGGACGGAATCGGCCACCGCCCGGTCGGACGTCACCACGACCACCGGACGGCCCTCGGGCTCGGCGGTCACCAGCGCCCGGATCACGTCGTCGGCCAGCACGCCCGGATCGCTGAACAGCACCCGCACCCCGCGCGGCGCCGACGTCGGCACGGCCACCACGCCCGCGCCGTCGAACACCAGCGTCACCTCCGCGCCGGTGCGCGCCGCCAGCACGGCCAACTGGTGCACCAACCGGTCCCGCTGGTCCGACAGCGACAGCTCCGGGTAGCCCGTCTTGGTGACGTTGTAGCCGTCCACGATCAAGTGCACGGCGGGCAGCGCCAGCAACCGGTCCAGCGCCGCCGGGTCCTCCACCCGGCCGACCGCGCCCTGCGCCGCGCTGGCCCCGCGCACCAGGTCCGCCGGCCGCGGGCCCGCGCCGCCCAGGGCCAGCTCCCGGCGCAGCCCGTTCACCGCGCCGTCCAGCGTGTCGACCAGCAGGGCCAGCCGCACCTCGTCGGCCTGCCGCGCCTCCTTGGCCGACTGGCGCGCCACCTCCGCGTCCGACTCGGCCCGCTGCGCCTTGGCGCGCTCGTGCTCGGCGCGCTCGCGCTCGCGGTCCCGTTCGGCGGTCAACCGGCGCAGCGCGGCCTCGGCCTCCGCGCGCACCCGGTCCGCCTCCGCCGACGACGACTCGGCCCGGTCCTTGGCCTCGCGCAGCCGCACGCCCTGCTCGCGCAACCGTTTGCGCAGCCGTTCCAGCTCGGCCTCGGACGCCTCGCGGATCTTGTCCACCGCGCCGCCCGCCTCGGCCCGCTCCGCCTTGAGCCGCTCCAGCTCGACTTCGAGCCGCTCGGCCCGCTGCACGGCCAGGTCGCGCTCGGAGCGCAGCGCCGCGTCCGCCACGCGCCTGCCGACCAGCTCGATGAAGTGGGACGCGACCTCCTCGCCCTGCAGGATCGCCGCCGCGCCGGCCGCCACCGGGTCGGGCGAGGTCACCTCCAGCGCCGCCGGCCGGTTGCGCCGCAGCCACTCGACGACCGCGGCCCGGAAGTTCGCCGACGACTTCAGGCCGCCGACGAGCACCGGCGCGCCCAGTCGGGCCCGCTTGGTGGGCGCGAACCGGGCGACCGCGCGCAAGGACTGCGGGATGTCGACCTTCGCCAAGTCCCCCAACGCATCCGCGCTCAACTCCGCGAGCCGCGCGCGCAGCGGCTCGGGCAGGGCGGACCAGTCCACAGTGGACTCGACGGCCTGGGCCGGTCCCAGGTCGTCCGCGTCGGCCGGTGGCTCGATCGGGTCTTGCACCCGTACAGGCTAGCTGTGCCGCGTGACGTCGCTGTGCTCGATCACCGCCGCTCCGCGCCGGACTGTCGGTGGGTGCCGCTACGGTGCGCCGCGATGACTACTCAGCTCACGTTCGACGAACTGGGCACACCGCTGCGCGAGACCACGTTCGTCGTGTTCGACCTGGAGACCACCGGCGGCCGGGCGGACGGCGACGCGATCACCGAGATCGGTGCGGTCAAGGTGCGCGGCGGGCGGGTGATCGGCGAGTTCGGCACCCTCGTCGACCCCGAGCGGGGCATTCCGCCGCAGGTCGCGGCCCTGACCGGGATCACCCAGATGATGGTGACCGGCGCGCCGAAGCTCACCACGGTGCTGCCCGCGTTCCTCGAGTTCGCCGCCGGCGCGGTCCTGGTCGCGCACAACTCCGGCTTCGACGTGGGGTTCATCAAGGCCGCCTGCGCCCGGCACGGGTACACGTGGCCCAAGCCGACCGTCGTGTGCACGGTGAAGCTGGCCCGCCGGGTGCTCAGCCGGGACGAGGCGCCGAGCTGCCGGTTGTCCGCGCTGGCCCAGCTGTTCGGCGTGTCCGTGCAGCCGAACCACCGCGCGCTGATCGACGCCCGCGCGACCGTCGAGGTGCTGCACCACCTGCTGGAGCGGGTCGGTTCGGTCGGCGTGCACTCGCTGGAGGAGCTGGTCGCCTACCTGCCCGAGGTGACGCCGGCGCAGCGGCGCAAGCGGACGCTCGCGTCGCACCTGCCGTCCACCCCGGGCGTCTACCTGTTCCGCGGGCCGTCGGAGGAGGTGCTGTACGTCGGCACGGCGTCGGACCTGCGGCGGCGGGTGCGGCAGTACTTCACCGCGAGCGAGGGCCGCAAGCGGCTGCGGGAGATGGTGTCGCTGGCCGTGCGGGTGGACGCGGTGGAGTGCGCGCACTCGTTGGAGGCGGAGGTGCGGGAGCTGCGGCTGCTGACCGCGCACAAGCCCGCCTACAACCGGCGCTCCAAGAACCAGGGGCAGGCGTGGTGGCTCGTGCTGACGGACGAGGCGTTCCCGCGCCTCTCCGTGGTCCGCACGCCGCGTGAGGGCGCGCTCGGCCCGTTCCGGTCCCGGCGGCTCGCCGAGACGGCGCTGGAGGCGGCGCTGGAGGCCGTGCCGCTGCGGGCGTGCTCGATCCGGATCCCGGCGCGCAACGCCTCCGCCACGCCGTGCGCGCTGTTCGAGCTGGGCAAGTGCAAGGCGCCGTGCGCGGGACGCCAGTCGGTGGACGACTACTCCCCCGCCGCGTCGGCGTTCCGCCGGCTGGTCGCCGGTGCGGACGTCGCGCCGCTGCGGGAGCTGACCGCGCAGATCGACGCGCTCGCCCTCGCGCACCGGTTCGAGGACGCCGCCACCCGCCGTGACCGGATGTCGTCGTTGGTGCGCTCGTTGGACCGGGCTCAGCGGCTCGCGGGGCTGGCGGCGCTGCCCGAGGTGGTGGCCGCGCGGCCGGACGGGTCCGGCGGGTGGGAGTTCGCCGTGGTGCGGCACGGGCGGCTGGCGTCGGCCGGGGTGGCGCGGCGCGGCACGCGGCCGATGCCGGTGGTCGACGCGCTGGTGGCGTCGGCGGAGACGGTGATCCCGGGCGAGGGCCCGCTGTTCGGCGCGCCCGCCGAGGAGGTCGGCGTGGTGCTGCGGTGGATCGACCGGCCGGGCACGCGGCTCGTCTACTGCGAGCGCCCGTGGACCTCGCCCGCGTTCGCCGCCGGCGCGTGGCGGGAGTGGGTGGCGCGCGCCGAGGCCGGTCGCGACCAGTACCGGATGGCCGGCCACTAGCATGTGGTCGGTCGATACCCCGACGACTTGTGGAGGACCGCTGTGATCACCGCGATCGTGCTGATCCAGGCCGCCGCCGAGACCATCCCGGACGCGGCGCAGGCGATCGCCGACATCGAGGGCGTCACCGAGGTCTACTCGTGCGCCGGCGACGTCGACCTGATCGCCCTGGTCAAGGTCGCCCGGCACGAGGACCTCGCCGACCTGGTGCCCGGCCACATCTCCAAGGTGCCCGGCGTGCTGAACACGGACACCCACATCTCGTTCCGGTCGTACTCGAAGCGCGACACGGACGCGGCGTTCGCCATCGGCCTCGAAGACGCCTGACCGACCACCCCGGTCAGACCGCCCCCAACCACTCGCGGAGCACGGCGTAGTCGTCGTCCGCGAGCCCTCGGCGCGGGTCCACCCGGTGCAGCAGGGCCGGGCCGGGGTGGTGCTCGGCCACCCACGCGCGGTCGGCGTCGGTCAGCTCGTCGTCCACCCAGGCGAACGGCCGGCCCGCCGCCCGGGCCACGAGGGCGCGGGTCTTCCAGTGCAGCCCGGCGCGTTCGCCGTGCTCATCGGCCTCGGACGGCTCCGGCCACACCACCACCGGCAGCCGCGGCAGCCCGATCCGCGGCGCCACGTCGTCGTTCGCGTCGGCCATCCACGTGGTCGCCCAGACCAGCTCGCACGGCAGCGCCGCCAACCGCGGGCCGTGCCGGGGGTCGAGCCTGGCCACCAGCGGGTTCGCCCCGGCCGGGACCGTGCCGAAGGTCGGGTACCGGTCGCCGCCGAACGGGATGAGCGGCCCGTCCACGTCGAGGAACAACAACGGGCGCCGGTCGAGGTCTGCCACGACGGCACGATAGCCGCCGGCGCCGGGAGCAGGGGTTCGCCGGCGCGCGCCGGGAGCAGGGTTCGCCAGCGTCCGCCGGGAGCAGGGGTTTGCCGGCGAGGGTCGGGAGCAAGGGGTCGCCGGCGCGGGCCGGGAGCGCGCGCACCTGCGGCGACCCGCGTCCCGGCTAGGGTCACTCCCGTGTGCGAGTACTTTGCGATCCGCGCCGCCGACGGCGGGGCGTTGCCGCTCGCGGACGTCGGTGAGCGGCTCGTCGCGCTCGGGCTCAGGCACGACCGCGCCGCCACCTGGCTCACCGGGGACGAGACCGGCGCCATGATGGTCAACGCCGAGGTCGACGCCTCCGGCCGGTTCGCGACGGCGCCGGACGACCTCGTGGTCAGCCTCGACGTCACGCGGTGGTGCCCGCACTCCCACCGCACGGCGCTGTGGCCCGACGAGGCCACCACCCGGGCCCAGCACCACCTGCTGGACGCCCTCGCGCGCACGCTGGGGTGGACGCTGCTCGACCAGGACGACCCGGCCTACTGACCCCGACCCGGGCACGACGAGGGCCCCGCACCTGGAGCAGGTGCGGGGCCCTCGTCGTCAGAACCGTCAGTCCTCCGGCTGGGCCGGCTTCCCGGCCAGCTCGCCCGCCGGCTTGTTCTCGGCGGTCAGCGAGTCCGCCGCGACACCGCGCTCGGCCCGCGCGCGGGACAAGGCGGCGGTCTCCTCCTGCGGGTCCGGGGTCAGGAAGCTGCCCGGCACCGGGTGGCCGGCCGAACCCAGCTTGTTCATCTTCTTCGGCACCGACGCGCCCTGGTAGGCCAGCGGCAGCGGGTGGCCGTGCTCGTCCACCGGGCCCAGCGGCTGGTGGACCTCGATGAACTCGCCGTGCGGCAGGCGCTTGATGATGCCCGTCTCGACGCCGTGCTCCAGCACCTCGCGGTCCGCGCGCTGCAAGCCGATGCAGATGCGGTAGGTGATGAAGTACGCCAGCGGCGGGACGAGGAGCATGCCGATGCGGCCCATCCACGTCATCGCGTTCAGCGAGATGTCGAACTTCATCGCGATGATGTCGTTGCCGCCCGAGAGCAGCAGCACCATGAAGTACGAGATCGCCATGGCGCCGAGCGACGTCCGGACCGGCACGTCGCGCGGGCGCTGCAGCAGGTTGTGGTGCGCGTAGTCCTTGGTCATCTTGCGCTCGATCCACGGGTACACCGCCGCGAGACCGGTCAGCAGCGGCAGGCCCAGGAGGAACGGCAGGAACGGCGCGGGCACCGTGTAGTTGCCCAGGTACAGCTCCCACGCGGGCCACAGGCGGATCAGGCCGTCGGTCCAGCCCATGTACCAGTCGGGCTGCACGCCCGCCGACACCTGCGCCGCGTTGTACGGGCCGAAGTTCCAGATCGGGTTGATCTGGAAGATGCCGCCCATGATCGCCGTGACCGCCACGACCACGGCGAAGAACCCGCCGCCCTTGGCCGCGAACACCGGCATGATGCGCACGCCGACGACGTTGGTCTCCTTGCGGCCCACGCCCGGGAACTGCGTGTGCTTCTGGTACCAGACCACGCCGAGGTGCACCGCGATCAGCGCCAGGATGATGCCCGGGATGACCAGGATGTGCAGCGTGTAGAGCCGCGGGATGATCTCCGTGCCGGGGAACTCGCCGCCGAACGCCAGCCAGTTGATCCACGTGCCGACCACCGGGAACGAGATCAGCAGCGCCGCCATCACCCGCAGGCCGGTGCCGGAGAGCAGGTCGTCGGGCAGCGAGTAGCCGAGGAAGCCCTCGATCGCGCCCAGCATGAACAGCACGATGCCGATGACCCAGTTGATCTCACGCGGGCGGCGGAACGCGCCGGTGAAGAAGATCCGGAACATGTGCACGACGATCGCGCCCATGAACAGCAGCGCGGCCCAGTGGTGGACCTGGCGGACGAACAGGCCGCCGCGCACCTCGAACGAGATGTGCAGGGTCGACTCGAACGCCCGGGACATCTCGATGCCCTGGAGGTTCACGAAGCTGCCGTTGTAGACGACCTCCTCCATGGAGGGGTCGAAGAACAGCGCCAGGTAGGTGCCCGACAGCAGCAGGACGATGAAGCTGTACAGCGCGATCTCGCCGAGCAGGAACGACCAGTGCGTCGGGAAGACCTTGTTCAACTGCTTCCGCATGCCGGAAGCCATGTGGAACCGGTCGTCGGCCCACTTGGCGGCGCCACCCGCCACGCGGGCGCCCGCGCCCTGCCGTTTCGTCGGCGTGGTGATGCCACTCATGACTTACGCTCCCAGAACGCCGGACCCACGGCCTCGATGAAGTCGCCGCGGGCAATCAAGTATCCGTCCTCGTCAACCGTGATCGGAAGCTGCGGCAGGGCACGGGTCGCCGGACCGAACCGGGGCTTGGCGTAGTGGAAGACGTCGAACTGCGACTGGTGGCAGGGGCACAGGAGCAGGCCGGTCTGCTGCTCGTACAGCGAAGTGGGGCACCCGAGGTGGGTGCAGATCTTCGAGTACGCGTAGAAGTCGCCGTAGTTGAAGTCCTCCTGGCCCGCGCGCTTGGTCACGGCCTGGCCGGGGCGCAGGCGGATGAGCATGACCGGGCTGTCGGCCCGCTTCAGCGCGTGCACCAGGGCTTCTTCGTCGTCGCGCTCCGACTCGCGGAACGGGAACACCGTTTCGAAACCACCGGCTTCGAGGTCCTCCGGGCGCACCAGCGCGACGTCGTGGAAGTTGCCCGTGTGCCGGCGCAGGTAGACCTTCTCGCCGTTCTCGGACTTCCACGCGGTGTGCCAGAGCGAGTCCTTCGAGTCGCTGTCCGCCCACGGGTTCTTGATCAGGCCGCCGAGCGGCACGGCCAGCACGCCGAGGCCGAACACGCCGGCGCCGAGGCCCGCGGTCCGCTTGATGAGCGAGCGGCGGCCGATCGTGGAGCGCTCGCCGGCGTCGGCCAGCTGCGCCACGATCGTGGCCTTGTCCACCTCGGACGAGCCGCCCTCGTGGCGCTGCTGGACGGACAGCTCCTCGGGGATGAACTTCTTCGTGTACAGCAGCGCGCCGACGCCGAGGCCGAGGATCGACAGGCCCAGCGTGAAACCGATGACCGGCGTGTAGAGGCTGTACAGGATGTGCTCGTTCGTGTGCGGAGCCTCGTACTTCCACGGCCACCAGATGAACGCCACGAGGAAGGCGATGCCGGCGAGCGCGGCGATGGCGAACCAGAGGGCCACCAGTCGCTCGGCGCGCTTCTCCGCGCGCGTGCCCTTGACCGGCCAGCGGTCCTCGTAGTGGACGATCTCGACGCCGTCCAGCGCGGTGCCGAGCTTGACCAGCTCGTCCCGGCTCATCTCGGCGAGTTCCGCCTCGTCTGGCAGCTCGTTCGGCTTCACGCCGCTCATGCCTTGGCTCCGATCCAGAGGGTCACGCCGATGAGTGCGGCGATACCCACGATGAACGCGATCAGACCCTCCGATACCGGCCCTAGGCCGCCGAGGGGGGCGCCGCCGGGGTTGTTGTTCCCGTCGGTCACCGACTTGATGTAAGCGATGATGTCCTTCTTCTCCTCCGGCGTGAGCTGCCGGTCGGAGAACTTCGGCATGTTCTGCGGGCCCGTGAGCATCGCGGTGTACAGCTGCTCCTCGGACACGCCGTCGAGCTCGGGCGCGAACTTGCCGGACGACAGCGCCCCGCCGCGGCCGGTGAAGTTGTGGCACGCCGAGCAGTTGAGCCGGAACAGCTCGCCGCCGCGGGCCGGGTCCTCGCCGCGCAGCGCCTCGCCGCGCTCCGCGGGGGTCTGCGGGCCGCCGCCGCGGGTCTGGATGAACGCGCCGATCGCGTCCACCTCCTCCGGCGTGAACTTGGCGGGCTTGCGCTGCGCCTGCGCCTCCTGGCGGGCCATCGGCATGCGACCGGAGGACACCTGGAAGAACACGGCCGCCTCGCCGACGCCGATCAGGCTGGGTCCGCGGTCCTCGACGCCGTCGAGGTTCTCGCCGTGGCAGGTGATGCAGGTGTTGTTGTAGAGCTGCTCGCCCAGTCGCACCTGCGCCGGGTCGTCCTGCGCCTGCGCGGTCTGCGGCTGCGGCGCGAGGGCGCTGAACAGGAAGCCCGCGGCCAGCAGCGCGAAGCCCAGCGCGAGCAGGCCCGAGATCCGCCTGCGCAGCTTCGTGCCGCGCTTCCGGGCCCGTGTGGTGTTGGTGGTCATGTGTGCGGCAACCCTTGCTGGTGTGAGTTCGGGGTACGAGCTGGTCAGGGCACGATGTAGATGATGGCGAACAAGCCGATCCAGACGACGTCGACGAAGTGCCAGTAGTACGACACGACGATCGCGGAGGTCGCCTGCGCGGGCGTGAACTTGCTCAGCTTCGTGCGGACCAGCAGGTAGCCGAACGCGATCAGGCCACCGATCACGTGCAGGCCGTGGAAGCCGGTCGTCAGGTAGAAGACGGTGCCGTAGGCCGAGGCCGGGATCGTCGTACCCTCGCTCACGAGGGTGACGTACTCACCGGCCTGACCGGCGACGAAGATCGCGCCCATGATCAGCGTCACGATGTACCAGCGGCGCAGCCCGAACACGTCACCCCGCTCGGCGGCGAACACGCCCCACTGGCACGTGAACGAGGACGCCACCAGGATGATCGTGAAGAACAGTGCGTAAGGCACGTTCAAGTGGGTCGGTGCTGGTGGCCAGTGCCCTTCGTTCTGGGCCTTCACCGTGAAGAACATGGCGAAGAGCCCGGCGAAGAACATGAGCTCACTGGACAGCCAGACGATCGTGCCGACGCTGACCATGTTCGGGCGGTTCAGCGAGTGCACGCGCTGGCCGATTGAGGGCGCTGCCGTTGTCACACGACGCATTATTGCTTGCAGGTTTTCGTCCCGCCCATCGGGTCCGGGGCACGTACGCAGGTCATCTGGGTCACACGCACGGTGAGGACGGTCATGGGGTTGTTGAGCCGGTGGCGTGATCGACGCGCGCGACGGGGTGTACCCGCACTGGAGATCGATTCACCCGGCCTGGCGGTGGTGGTGGAGGCGTTCGACGTCGCGGAGGCCGACTCGGCTGCGCTGGCCAGGTCGCCCCGGTGGCGACCGGACGAGCCCGCGGTCCTGCGCCACCACCTCGAACTGCCGCCTGACCAGGTAGAACGCGCGCGTGAGCTGCTCGCGCCGGACGGCTGGGCGCTCCGCCGCGAAGATCGCTGGCACGCGTTGCGGGTGCAGCGGTTGGACGCGTTGGGCTGCGCTCAGGAGCGGGCCCGGATGGCGAGCCTGGCCCAGCGGCTCGGCGGCGACTGGATCGGGTGGGACGCACTGCAAGTCACGCACGGTCAGCCGGATAACATCTGGGTCACCTCGCACCCCGACCCGCCGGAGGATCGCGCCGATGAGCACGCAGACGACCAGGATCCTGGTGTTCAGCCACCGCCCCGAGGTGCGTGAGACGATCATCACTGCGGTGGGCCGCCGACCCGCGCCCGACCTGGGTCGCGTCGAGTACGTCGAGGTCGGCAAGATCGCCGACGTCCTGTACGAGATGGACAACGGCGGCGTCGACCTGGCGATCCTGGACGGCGAGGCGCAGCCCACCGGCGGCATGGGCCTGTCCCGGCAGCTGAAGAACGAGATCACCGACTGCCCGCCGATCGTGGTCGCGGTGCGCCGCAAGGACGACCGGTGGCTGGCGACGTGGTCGCAGGCGGACGCGGTGCTGGTGCACCCGCTCGACCCGCTGGCCGCCGCCGAGACCGTGGCCGAGGTGCTGCGCTCGACGGCGCTGCCCGCCGTCCGGGGCTGAGGTCGCCGTGGAGCGCACCTGGCCGTTACTGCTGAACCAGCTCGTCGACCGCGTCGACCTGTCCCAGGGCGACACGGCGTGGGCGATGGACCAAGTGATGTCCGGCGCCGCGACGCCCGCGCAGATCGCCGCGTTCGCGGTGGCGCTGCGGGCCAAGGGCGAGACGCCGGAAGAGGTCGACGGCATCGCCACGATGATGCTGCGGCACGCCCGCCGGTTCACCGTGGACGTGCGCGCGGCGGACATCGTCGGCACGGGCGGTGACAACTCCGGGTCGGTGAACATCTCGACCATGGCGGCGATCGTCGCGTCCGCCGCCGGCGTGCCGGTGGTCAAGCACGGCAACCGCGCGGCGTCGTCCAAGTGCGGCACGGCGGACGTGCTCGAAGCGCTCGGCGTGGCCATCGACCTGCCGCCGCTGGGCGTGCAGCAGACGGTGGAGGAGCTGGGCATCGGGTTCTGCTTCGCGCCGGTGTTCCACCCCGGTTTCCGGCACGCGGGCGCGCCGCGGCGCGAGATCGGCATCCCGACCTCGTTCAACCTGCTCGGCCCGCTGACCAACCCGGCGCAGCCGAAGGTCGGTCTGGTGGGGTGCGCCCGGGTGGCGTTCGCGCCGCTGATCTCGGGCGTCTTCGCCCGTCGGGGCAACACCGTGCTGGTCGTGCGCGGTGACGACGGGATGGACGAGATCACCACGACCACCACGACGTCGGTCTGGGTCGCCGACGGCGGCGAGGTGCGGACCGACCGGATCGACCCGTCGGCGCTGGGCATCGCACCGGCGCTGGCCGACGACCTCAAGGGCGGCGACGCCTCGGTGAACGCCGAGGTCGTGCGCGACCTGCTGGCCGGGAAGCCGGGCGCGGTGCGGGACGCGGTGCTGCTCAACGCGGCGGGCGCGCTCGCCGCGCACGGCGGGCTGTCGGGCGACCTGCACGCGGACCTCGCCGGCGCGATGGGCCGGGCCGCCGCGGCGATCGACTCCGGCGCGGCGGCGGACCTGCTGCGGCGGTGGGCGGCGCGGTCGTCGGAGCTGAAGGCGTCCCTCGCGGACGGGTGACCTCGACGGCTGCGTGACCGCCCGAACCGACGGGTGAACGCCCGCGCGGCCGGGTGCCCCAGGCGGCCGGGCAACCCCGGCGGTCAGGTGACCCAGGCGGGTCAGGTGCGCGCCCGAGCCGTCGACCAACCCCCAGCGGCCAGCGGCCGGGTGAACGCCCGAGCCGTCGTCGTCAGCGGTCCTCTTGCGACGCTCACGCGCCGTAGGCGGCCGCGGCGATGCGGGCGAACGAGCGCACGAGCGGGCCCGGTTCGGCGCCGACCCAGGCCACGACCAGGCGGCTCGGCGGCAGGTCGACCAGCGGCACCGTGGTGAGCCCCTCGGGCAGCGCGTGGCCCAGCGGGGCCAACCCCACCGAGCCGTTCCACAGCACGGCTTGCAGGCACTCGTGCGCGGTGCGCACGACCGGTCCCTCACGGTGCTTCCCGCCGCTCCAATAAGCCCGCCAGACCGGGTCCGCGCCCTCCGGCAGGCGGAACCACCGCCGGTCGGCCAACTCGTCGGAGTGCACGCTCCCCCGGCCGGCCAAGGGGTCGTCCACGCGCAGGACCACGCCGACCGGATCGCTGCGCAGCACGTGCGTGACGATGCCCGTGTCGTCGAACGGCGCCCTGGTGAGGGCCACGTCGGCCAAGCCCGCCCGCAGCCCCGTGGTCGGGTCGGCGAAGTCCGCCTCGCGGATCCGGACCCGCACGCCGGGGTGGCGCGCGCGGTAGGTGGCGGCCAGCCGGGCGCCCACCTGCTCGGCGCTGTCGGCGAGGGTGCCGATCGTGATCGTCTCCGCGCCCGCCGCGGCGGCCACCTTGGCGCGGACCTCGTCGGCCCGCGCCAGCAGCGTGCGCGCCTCGTCGTAGAGCGACGCGCCCGCCGGGGTGAGGGCCACCCCGGCCGGCGAGCGGTGCAGCAGCACGTGGCCGAGCTCGGTTTCGAGCTGCTTGATCGCACGGCTGAGCGGCGGCTGGGTCATGTGCAGCCGGGTGGCGGCTCGTCCGAAGTGGAGTTCTTCGGCGACGGCGACGAAGTAGCGCAGCTCGCGGAGGTCCATCACCGGCGACGATACCGGGGCGGTATCGGCGGTGCGGTACGGGTCTTGGACGCCTCCACCCGGTCCGGAGTGGACTGGTCGCATGACCGGACCCACTTCGTTGCCCGACCCCGCCGTGCGGGTCTCCGACGCCCGTGACCTCGCCCGTGACCTCGTGGTGGTCCCGGACGGTGGCGTGCCGCTCGTGCCCAACATCGGCGTCATCGGCGGCTCGCACTCCGTGCTCGTGGTCGAGACCGGGTTGGGCGTGCGCAACGCGGAAGCCGTGCTGGAGTTCGCGGTCGAGCACGCCCGCGGCCGCAGGCTGTACCTGACCACGACCCACTTCCACCCCGAGCACGCGTTCGGCGCGCAGGTCTTCGCGGGCGAGGCGACCTTCCTGCTCAACCGCGACCAGGCCGACGACCTGGCGCGGAAGGGCCCCGGCTACCTGGAGATGTTCCGCGGGCTCGGCGAGTCGGTCGCCCGGCGGCTCGTCGGCGTCGAGCTCGTGCGGCCCGACGTCGTCTACGACCGCGAGCACACCCTGGACCTCGGCGGCCGGGTGGTGGAGCTGCGCGCCACGGGCCGTGCGCACAGCCGGGGCGACCAGGTCGTCCGGGTGCCGGACGCGGACGTGCTGTTCACCGGCGACCTGGTGGAGGCGGGCCAGTTCGCGATCTTCCCGTGGTTCCCGCCGCACGACACCGACGTCTCGGGCACCCGCTGGCTCGCGGTGCTGGAACGCCTCGCCGCGACCGGCGCGCGCACCGTCGTGCCCGGTCACGGCGAGGTCGGCGACGCGCGGCTGCTCGCCGACGTCCGCGACTACCTCAGGCTGCTGCGCGACGAGACGTGGGCACGCCGCGGTTCGGCGATGGGCGAACAGGCGATCGCCGCGGAGGTCGAGGCGTTGATGGTCGAACGCCACCCCGGGTGGACCGGTCGCGAGTGGATCGGGAAGGGCGTCGGCTGCCTGTGCGCCGAGCACCCCGCGTGAACGACCGCGCCAGAGATTGCGGCCACCTTTTCACCGCCGCGCAACGGGGGCCAGTCATGCTGTCCACATGCTCTACACGGTGATGAAACGAGTGGTGGCGCCCACGGCGCGGCTGGTCTACCGGCCGACGGTCGAAGGGCTGGAGAACGTGCCCGCCGACGGTCCGGTGATCCTCGCGCCGAACCACCTGTCGTTCATCGACAGCGTCGTCATCCCGATGGTGGTGCCGCGCCGCGTCTCGTTCCTCGCCAAGGCCGAGTACTTCGAGGGCAAGGGCGCCAAGGGCGCGCTGTCCCGCTACTTCTTCGGCTCCCTCGGCCACGTCCCCGTGCGCCGGGGCCTGGGCCGGGCCGCCAGGGCGTCGCTGGACACCGCCAAGGACATCCTCGACCGCGGCGGCGCGTTCGCCATCTACCCCGAGGGCACGCGCTCGCTGGACGGCCGCCTGCACCGCGGTCGCACCGGCGTGGCCCGGATGGCGCTGGAGTCCGGCGCGCCGGTCGTCCCGGTCGGGATCATCGGCACCGACCAGGTGCAGCCGGTCGACCGCAGGCTGCCCCGCGTCCGCCCGATCACCGTCCGGTTCGGCGAGCCGCTGCGCTTCGACCGCTACGCGGGCATGCAGGAGTCGCTGCCGGTGCTGCGCTCGGTCACCGACGAGATCGTCTACCGCATCCTGGAGCTGTCCGAACAGGAGTACGTGGACAGCTACCAGAGCTCGAACGCCGCCGCCTGACGGCCCGGACACGACGAAGGGGCCCACCTCGCGAGGTGGGCCCCTTCGTCGACGTCGGGCTCAGTCGTGGCTCGGACCGGTGTGGTACTCGAACACCAGACCGCCGACGGCGATCAGCACGAGCACCACGGCGATCACCAGCAGCCAGATGTGCCAGAACGCGAGGGCGACACCCGCCGTCGCGGCGGCCGCCGCGAGGCCGATCGGCCAGTAGCTGCCGGGGCTGAAGAAGCCCAGCTCACCGGCGCCGTCGCTGACCTCGGCGTCCGCGTTGTCCTCGGGCCGCACCTCGATGCGCCGGGCGACGAACCGGAAGTACGTGCCGACGATCAGCGCCAACCCGCCGGTCAGCGCGAGCGCCACCGTGCCGGTCGGCTCGACGAAACCGGTGTCCGCCCAGGTCCAGTAGCCGTACACGACGGCCATCAGGAACGAGAACGCCATCACCAAGTCAAAAATGCGGGCTTCGACCTTCATCGCAGCGTCCTCCTACTTCCCACCGTCGGACGCCTCGCGGACAGTCCGGTCGGTGTCGAAGGGCTTGGTCGTCACGGCGTGCGGCGTGCACAGCTCACCGCAGTCCAGCTCGGTCAACGCCTCGGCGGCGCTGTAGGGCTGCCCGGTGTCCGGGTTCGTCTCCTGCCGCAGCTGCATGTACCGGTCGAAGTCGGCCGACTCCAGCGCCCTGACCTCGAAGTTCATCACGGCGTGGTAGACGCCGCACAGCTCGGCGCAGCGACCGACGAACGACCCGGTCCGGTCGATCTGGTCGATCTGGAACGAGTTGTCCTGGTTGTTCTTCTCCGGCTCGGGGAAGACGTCCCGCTTGAAGTGGAACTCCGGCACGTAGAACGAGTGGATGACGTCGGTCGACCGCAGGTTGAAGCGGATCGACTTGCCCTGCGGCACCACCAGGAGCGGGATCTCGCCGGACGTGCCGACGGTGCTCACGGGCAGGTCCGCGGTCTCGGTCTTGAACTGGGGGTACTGGAACTCCCAGTTCCACTGGAACGCGATCACGTCCACCGTGACGTCCGGGGTCTTGGACTTGTCGGTGACGTAGTTCTGCGTCACCGCGGTGAAGTAGAACAACACCGCGACGATGATCGTCGGCACGACCAGCAGCACGAGCTCCAGCGGCAGGTTGTAGGCGACCTGGCGGGGCAGCTCCTCGCTCTTCTTGCGGTGGAACGCGACCGACCAGAGGATCAGGCCCCACACGATCACGCCGACCGCGAGAGCCGCGACGACCGACCAGGTCCACAGCTCGCGCATCGCCTCGGCCTGCGGCGTCACGGCCACCGGCCAACCGAAGCGCAGCACCTCTTCCGTGGAGCAACCCGTGGCCCCGACGCCGACCAGGCCGACCAGCCCGCCGACCTTCGCCAGCCGGGCTGCCCTGGTGCCCTCCTTCAGGCCCACTGCTCGCCGCCTCCTCAGTCGCCCTCAACGTCAAAAAGCTCGCAGGCAGGGACGTGGAAGCGCCCCATGCCGGATCATGCGGGAGCGTAGCTCAGCGCACGGCGCGTCACCCGTCGGGGGCTGCCCCCTTGGAGTGCAGTTTCGGTCACACACCGGCCCCCCGGCATACTGGAGTCTTCTCCACACGACACGAAGGGTGTTTACGGCGTGTGCGGCCTGGTAGGACTGGTTTGCCCTGGCGAGAACGAGGCCGAGCGGGCGCGCTCGGCGGTGGCGGGGGCACTGCGCTGCATGCGCCACCGCGGCCCCGACGAGAGCGGCACCTGGCAGGGCGGTGAGGTCGTCTTCGGCTTCAACCGCCTGTCCATCATCGACATCGAGCACTCGCACCAACCCCTGCACTGGGGTCCGCACGACCAGCAGGGTCGCTACGCGATCCTGTTCAACGGCGAGATCTACAACTACGTGGAGCTGCGCGCGGAGCTGACCAAGCAGTTCGGCGCCGTGTTCGCCACCGACGGCGACACCGAGACGATCGTGGCCGCCTACCACTACTGGGGCCCGGCCGCCGTGGCCAGGCTGCGCGGCATGTTCGCGTTCCTGATCTGGGACAAGGCGCGCCGGGTCGTCTTCGGCGCGCGCGACCCGTTCGGCATCAAGCCGCTGTACTACGCGGCCGGTCCGGGCGGCGTGGCGTTCTCCAGCGAGAAGAAGTCGGTGCTGGAGCTGGCGCCGGCGATCGGCATCCGCCCGAAGGTCGACGAGAAGGCGCTGCAGCACTACCTGATCCTGCAGTACGTGCCGGAGCCCGAGTCGCTGCAGAGCGAGATCCACCGCATCGAGTCCGGCACGTCGTTCACGCTCAAGCCGGGCGGCAAGCCGGTGGTCGAGCGGTACTTCCCGGCCACGTTCCGGCCGCGCGCGGTGCGCGGCGAGGCGGACGAGAACCGGCTGTACGACGAGATCACCGAGGCGTTGCGCGACTCGGTGGCCAAGCACATGCGCGCGGACGTGACGGTCGGCTCGTTCCTGTCCGGCGGCATCGACTCGACCGTGGTCGCGGCGCTGGCCAAGGAGCACAACCCGGACCTGATCACGTTCACCACGGGGTTCGAGCGGCAGGGCTACTCCGAGATCGACGTGGCCGCCGAGTCTGCCGCCGCGATCGGGGTCAAGCACGTGGTCCGGGCGGTGACGGCGCAGGAGATGATGGACGCCCTGCCGCTGATCACGTGGTACCTGGACGACCCGGTGGCCGACCCCGCGCTGGTGCCGTTGTGGTTCATCGCCCGCGAGGCGCGTGAGCACGTGAAGGTCGTGCTGTCGGGCGAGGGCGCGGACGAGCTGTTCGGCGGCTACACGATCTACCGCGAGCCGCTGTCGCTGGCGCCGTTCGAGAAGGTGCCGGGCGCGTTGCGCAAGGCCATGGGCAAGGTGTCCACGAAGATCCCGCAGGGCGTGCGCGGCAAGGACCTGCTGCGGCGCGGGGCGCTCACGCTGGAGGAGCGCTACTACGGCAACGCGCGGATCTTCATGGACGACCAGATCCAGCAGGTGCTGCGCACGTACGACCCGAGCGTGTCGCACAAGGACGTGACGGCGCACGTGTACCGGGAGTCGGAGGGCTGGGACCCGGTGACCCGGATGCAGCACGTGGACCTGTTCACGTGGCTGCGCGGCGACATCCTGGTCAAGGCCGACAAGATGACGATGGCGAACTCGCTCGAGCTGCGGGTGCCGTTCCTGGACCCCGAGGTGTTCCGGATCGCGTCGCAGGTGCCGTCGGAGCTGAAGCTCACCAAGGAGACGACCAAGCACGCGTTGCGCCGGGCGATCCGCGACATCGTGCCCGCGCACGTGCTCAACCGGCGCAAGCTGGGCTTCCCGGTGCCGATCCGGCACTGGCTGAAGGACGAGATGCACGACTGGGCGGTGGAGACCGTGCGCCAGTCGCAGACCGACCAGTACCTCGACAAGGGCGCGGTGCTGCGGATCATCGAGGAGCACCGGTCGGGTGTCGCGGACCACAGCAGGCGGATCTGGGCGCTGCTGGTGTTCATGATCTGGCACGGGATCTTCGTGGAGGGCCGGATCCGCCCGGTCGTCCCCGAGCCGCACTACCCCGTCAAGCTCTAGCTCCCCCGCGGTGAAGGCCCCCGGCGCGCGCGTGCCGGGGGCCTTCGCGCGTGGTCTCAGCCGGCCTTCTGCACCGGTTCCGACTCGCACCTCGCGTCGGCCTTCTCGGCCATGATCCGGCTGACGTCGCCGACCAGCCTGGTCAGGTGCTCCTTGGTGCGGGCCAGTTGCTCGATGCGGCCCTCGACGGACGCGAGCTCGTCGTTGAGCATGCGCAGGAGGGGCACGCAGCCCGCCTCGTCCTCGGGCAGCTGGACGTCCTGGTCGAACGCGTGCGCGAGCACCAGCTTGGCCAGGCGCACGTTCAGGCCGGAGTTGATGAGGCAGCGGACGCTGCGGACGCGTTCCACATCGGACTCGTCGTAGACGCGGTAGCGGGAATCCGTGCGCTGGGGCGTGAGCAGGCCCTGTTGGTCGTAGTAGCGCAGCATGCGCACGGTGGCGCCGGTCTTCTCCGCGAGCTCCCCGATCAGCACTTATTCCCACCCCTGTCCAGAAGAGCGCTTGATCACGCAACCTTGACCCTGACGTCAGTGTCACACTTTAGCGTCGTCGTCGTGATCGCCTTCATCCTGATGCTCAGCGCCTTCGCGGTGGGCACCTCCGAGTTCATCATCGTCGGCGTGCTGCCCGAGGTGGCCGCCGACCTCGGCGTCGACGTGCCGACCGCGGGCCTGCTGGTGACCGCCTACGCCATCTCGGTCGCCCTGGGCGGTCCGGTGCTCACCGTGCTCACCGGGCGCATCGCGCGTCGCAAGCTCCTGATCTCCGTCATGGCGCTGGCCCTGGTGGCGTCCCTGGGCAGCGCCCTGGCCGACGACTACACCCTGCTCATGGTCGCGCGCATGGTGGCCGCGCTCGCCCAGGGCCTGTTCTTCGCGGTGGCGTCCCAGATCGCCATCGCCGCCGTGCCGCCGGAGAAGCAGACCGCGGCCATCGCCAAGGTCGTCAACGGTGTCGCCCTGTCCACCATCCTCGGCATCCCGCTCGGCACGCTGATCGGCCAGAACTACGGCTGGCGGGCGTCGTTCGTGCTGGTCAGCGCGTTGACCGCGATCGGGCTGGTCGGGGTCGTGCTCGGCACGCCGAAGGTCGCGCACGAGCCGGAACCCGGCGTGCGGGCCAGCCTGTTCGCGTTCGGCAGGCGGACCGTGCTGCTGGGCCTGGCCACCACGATCCTGTCGTTCACCGGTCTGATCACGGCGTTCACGTACGTGGCGCCCGCGTTGCGCGAGGTGAGCGGTTTCGAGCCGGGTTGGGTGACCGGCGTGCTGCTCGTGTACGGCCTCGGGACGCTCGTCGGCAGCACGCTGGCGGGCAAGGTGGCGCCGGACCGGATCGCCCGCGTGCTGCCGATCCCGCTGGCCGTGCTCGGCGTGATGCTGCTGGCGCAGGGCCTGATGCTGGAGAGCAAGGTGGCGGCCGTGGTGAGCGTGTTCGTGCTGGGCGCGAGCGCGTTCACGGCGGGTCCGCTGATCCACACCTACCTGATGGGGCAGGCGGGTTCGGCGGCCGGGCTGGTCGCCTCGGTGAACATCTCCGCGTTCAACGTGGCCGCGGCGCTGGGCCCGATGCTCGGCGGCGTGGTGCTGACCAGCGGGCTCGGCCTGCGGTGGGTCGGGACCGTCGGCGGCCTGTCGACCGTGCTGGGCGTGGCGGTGGCCCTGGTGGTCGGCAAGGTGACCGCCCGTCCCGCAACGTCCACCGCACCCACACCGCTGGCCGCACACGTGTGAGCGGGCCCTACCGAGCGGTACTACCGCCCGGTAGGGCTTCTGTCAAGCCCTCGGCACGAATACGGTCGCCGATGTGAGGAACACCGAGGCGGACACGTTGGCCGAACTGATCGAGGACTGCACCGACCTGCCGCGCGAGCTGCGCGGCGCGGAGGCCGAGCCCCACCCCGAGCCCGGGGCCGCGACGCCGTGGCGGGTGGACGACGCCAACTACGCCCAGGTCGCCGACCTGGACGCCTACGTCTGAAGCTGCGACCGCACGCGCTTCAGCCTTCGCACGGCGTCGGCGGCGGTCCGCACGAGCCGAGCGACCTCCAGCAGTTCCCGAGCGCGTCCGGCCGACGCCGGGTCACGCACGCGGCCGACGCGGGCGCCGAGACTCACTCGGCAAGGCTGACCAGAGCCCGGCGGCAAGGCGCCGTCGCTCACTCGGCGTGGTCCTCGATCGGGTCGGCCTCGAGTTCGTCCTGCGTGGGCGGTGGGTGGCGTGGTTCGCGGTCGCCCGCGCCGCCCTCGTCGGGACGCTCCTCGAAGTCGATCATGACCGGCGTGCCGCGGCGCACCCGTCGGCCGGCGGTGGGGTCCTGCGCGGTGACGACCCAGATCCCGGGCCAGGTCAGCTCGCCCAGCGGCGGCCCGTCCAGGTGACGAGAGGTCACGACCACACCCGCGTCGTGGCCCGTCGTCCGCGCCTGCCGGACGGTCAGGCCTACTAAGTGGGGCACTTCCGCGTGCGTCATGGTCGCCAGCGTCCCACCCGGAGCAACGGAAAAGGCCCCCGCCGTGGCGGGGGCCTCTCCGTGAACCGCGGTCCAGCGGGTCGATCAGTGGAACGAGTCGCCGCAGGCGCACGAACCGCCGGCGTTCGGGTTGTCGATCGTGAAACCCTGCTTCTCGATCGTGTCGACGAAGTCGATCACGGCACCCTCGACGTACGGCGCGCTCATGCGGTCGACGGCCACCTTCATGCCGTTGAAGTCGCGCAGCGCGTCACCGTCGAGCGTGCGCTCGTCGAAGAACAGCTGGTAACGTAGCCCCGCGCAACCACCGGGCTGGACGGCGATGCGCAGGTGCATGTCGTCGCGCCCCTCCTGGTCCAGCAGCGCCTTGGCCTTCACGGCAGCCGCCTCGGTCAGCGTCACGCCGTGGGTGGGCGGGGCGTCAGGAGTCGTGGTGACTGCGTCCTGAGCGGTCGTCATGGCTCTCCCTCAGAGGTCCTTTGCGGGCATCTATCTCCGGGCAACACGGGAAGTACCCGCTTTGTTCCTACCCCCATGGTCGCACAGACGTCACGGCCGGGAGTGTGACCACTGCCTCGCCACGCGGGCGGCGAGGTCGGCCAGCGTCCCGTACGGGTCCGCGAGGCTGCGCTCCACCGATCCGGAGTGCTCGGCCACCGAGTACGACTCCTGCACGCCCACCGCCGCTGCCTCCCGCCTGCCCACCGTGACCTGGCCCGCGAGCACCACGCAGGGCACGCCGCGCTCGGCCGCGCCACCGGCCACGGCGGTCACCAGCTTCCCGCGCAGCGACTGCCAGTCGAAGCTCCCCTCACCGGTCACGGCCAGGTCGGCGTGGTCCAGCGCTTCATCCAACCGGGTGAGCTCCCGCACCATTCCCGCGCCGGACGCCACCTCGGCCCCGAGCGCCATCAGCGCGGCTCCGAGGCCACCCGCCGCACCCGCACCGGGCCGGTCGCGGACCTCGGCCAACTCGTCCATCGCCGCCAGCCGCGCCTCCAGCCGCGCCACCGCCTCGGGTGACGCGCCCTTCTGCGGGCCGAACGTGCGCGCGGCGCCGTGCGGGCCCAGCAGCGGGTTCTCCACGTCGGCGGCGGCGACCAGCCGGGCGGTGACGGCGCGGACGGTCTCCCGCAGCCCCGCGCCGCCGTCCGTCGTCCCCGAGCCGCCGAGGCCGACCACGATCGTGTGCACGAGGGCGTCGCCGGCCGCGTTGACCAGCTCGCCGACACCCCTGGTGGTGGCGGTCTCGGCGGCCCGCGCGCGCTCGTCGACGGGGACGAGGTGCAGGCCACAGGCCTGGGCGGACTCGACGTACGCGGACCCGTCGTGCTCCAGCCACGTCGCCTCGACGGGCGCGCCGAGCGGTCCGGTGACGGTCGTCGTGTGGAGCGTGCCGCCCAGCGCGGCGTGCAGGACGTCCACGAAACCCGGCCCGCCGTCGGCCAGCGGGCGCAGCCGGAGGTCGTCGTCGGGAGCGGTGCGGCGCCAGCCCTCGGCCACGGCCTCGGCGACCTCACGCGCGGTCAGCGTGCCGCCGAAGCAGTCCGGCGCAATGACAACTCGCACCTCGCGAACAGTACTTATCGGGGCATCTCCTACTCTGGTGTGGTGAGGTTCCTGCGCCGCAACGCCGACGAAGCCGCCGAGACCACCACCGAGGACGCTCCCGCGGAGGTGAACCCGGCCGATCCGTCGCGCACGCCAGGCAAGGGGCGGCCCACGCCGAAGCGACGCGAGGCCGAGGGCAAGCGGCGCGGCCCGGTGCCGCCGCCGCCCCGGACGCAGCGGGAGGCGTTGAAGCGGGCGCGCGGGAACAAGGTGTCCAAGGAGGAGCGCCGCGCGGCGGCGGCCGAGCGCCGGCAGCGGATGATGGCGGGCGAGGACAAGTACCTCCTGCCCCGCGACCGCGGCCCGGTGAAGGCCTACATCCGCGACGTGGTCGACTCGCGGCGCAACCTCATGGGCCTGTTCATGCCGCTGGCCATCCTGGTGTTCGTCGCGCTGCTCGTGCCGATGCCGGCCGTCCAGCAGTACGCGACGCTGCTCACCACGTTCATGCTGCTGGCGATGATCGTGGAGGGCTTCGTGCTCGGCCGGATGGTGAACCGGCGGGTGCGGCTGAAGTTCCCCAACGACACGACCCGGGGCCTGTCCATCGGCTGGTACTCGTTCATCCGCGCGAGCCAGCTGCGCCGCCTGCGCGTCCCCAAGCCGCGGGTGAGCCCCGGCGACAAGGTCTGACCGACCACGGAAAGCCATCATTCCCGCTACGGCATGTAGCGGGAATGATGGCTTTCCGTAACGAATCACGTCGTGCGATCAGGTCAGAGCAGGCCGTGGGCCCGTGCCCACCTGGTCGTCTGCTCGATCAGCTCACGGAAGTTGGCCCCTGCGCCGTACTCGTCCGGCGGCGGCCACTCGACCTCCACCACCGGTGGCAGGTCGTCGCGGATCACGCGCACCATCTCCCGCACCTCGTCATCGGTGTAGGAGCCGAAGTCCAGCCAGCCCAGCTCCTGATCCACGGACTTGGCGAGCCGGGCAGCGGCCACCGGGTCGCCGACCCGCTCGGCGATGAAGCGCATGAGCCACCAGAGCCCCGCTCTCGACGTATCCCACGACTCCTCCTCGTCGCGGCTCTCGCCCACCCTTCGGAAGAACACGTCACCTGACATCAGAGCGGCTGTCCTTCCAGGACCATGAACACGCGGGGCGAGTACGGCTTGATCAACGCGCGCAGCGCGTCGAGTTGATAGGGCTTCAAGGTGCGCACGTCGATCGGGACGTAGTGCGCCTTGGTCAGGTGTTTCAAGATGCTCCGCTCGAAGTTGCCCGACGCGATCTCGGCGTCGATGAAGTGCTCGCGGGCCGCCATCGTGTCCCAGATGTAACCGTTCCGCCCGTCCACCCATTCCGGCCCTTTCGCGTGCGGCCACCGCATGAGGGTCAAGCCGAGCTTCTGCTCCAGGTACAGCGCGACGTCGAGTTCCTGCTGGATGAACTGCTGCTTGGCGAAGTCCCAGCCGAGCGCCTGCTGCCTCGCCGCCTCCGACAGCCGGGCGGTGGCCGCGGTCTGCCGCGCGATCGCGGCCTCCACGACGCTCGCCTCGATCTTGATGCCCTGCAACGACGCGACTTGGCGGAGGGTGGAGACACCGATGAGCGCCGTCGCCGACGACCCGTAGACGCCCGCGACCCACGACGGGAAGAAGGCCATCCCGTCCGGTGCGAAAGCCAGCGCCAGACCACCGCAGACCACGGATGCCGCGCACAGCGTGCCCGCGAGGACCACCCCGCCGACCACCGCCGCGACGGTCAGGGTCGTGGCGGCGGCGTTCATGAGGTCGATGAACGGCTGGGCGAACTGCATTTCGAGCCGCGCGGTGAAGTCCGGCCGCAGGACGCTCGCGACGCAGTTCTTGAACAGCGCACTCGTCCGCTGCTCACCGAACAGCACGTCGCAGAGGTGGCCGTTCTCGATCGCCCGGTCGGTCTGCTCCTCCGGCGTGGCGGTGATCTGCCGGATGCAGTCGTCCATCTTCGCCTGGTCGTAGTAGTACCGGCCCTGGCAGTAGTCGTGCTGGGCGAGCGCGGCCTGGACGATCTCGTCCTTCGACTTCTGGACGGCTTGGTCGTACGCCTCGTTAGCCGCCGCGACCGCCGCGGCGGCGCTCTCGTTCGCCGCGACCGCCTGCTCGTACGCGTGCCGGGCGCTGCCCACCGCTTCGTTGGCGAACCCGGCGGCCTGGGTCGCGGACGCCTGCGCCCACACCGCCGACCGGGTGGCCTGCCCGGCGGAAGCGCGGGCCGAGTTGGCGGCGTTGCGGGCGGTGCGGGCCGAATCGGCCGCGCGCTGGGCGGACTGCTCGGCCGCCACAGCCGACTCGTGCGCGTCCTGGGCGTAACCTGCCGCTTCGTCGGCGGAGATCTGCGCCTGCTGGGCGTAGCCGGCCGCCTCGGCGGCCGCGTCACGGGCGAGCGCCGCCGCGGCCTGGGCGTCGAAGCTGTGCTTGACCGCGGTGGCCGCGGCGCCCGCCGCTTGGGCGAGGTGTCCGGAGACCTCGGCCTGGTGCGCCGCCGAGTCCGCGTCGTGGCGCATCGCGGTGAACCGGCCGACGTCCAGGAACCGCTTGATCGTGACCGGTGGGCCGGCCAGGGCGGCCTGGGCCATCGCCTTGGTCTCCGGACCGCTGTCCGGGGCGGAGGCGATCTGGTTGACCTTGATCCGGTCGTCGGTGGTCGAGGCCGTGTACTGGCCCTTGGCCAGGAAGTCGCGATAGGCCGTGCCGGTGCCCGCGTCGAGCGCCCGCTGGGCCGCGTTCACGGTGACCACGCGGTTCTGGGCACGGGCGTCGGCCTGCACCTGGTTGACCTTGATCCGGTCCTCGCTGTCGCGGCCGGGGTAGTTGCGCTCACGCAGGAAACGCGTGACGTCCGCATCCGAGCCGTTCAGCGCGGCGGCTGAGGCGTCCTTGAGCGCCTGGCTGCCGGATTGGTCGGCGACGGTCCCGAGCGTCACGCGGTCGTCCTGGCCCGCGGCCTTGGCCAGGCCGGCGCGCAGGTACTCGCGTACTTCGTCGTCGGACCCGGTCAGCGCGGCGCCGGCGGCGGCCTTGGTCCACGGGCCGGCCGAGCCGGTCAACCGCAGGGCGACCTTGCGGCCGTTGGCCACGGCCAGCGCCGGGTTCGCCACCGCCTCGTCGATCAGCCGGTTGGTCTCGGCGTCACGCAGGGCTGCCTGGTCGGCGTCCCACGCGGGCGCGGCCGGCACCGTCCGGATCGAGTCCCTGGCGGTGACCGCGGCGGCGCGGGCCTGGTCGGCCTGGACGGCCAACCGCTCGCTGTCGGCGGTGCGGGCCGCGTCGAAGATCTCGCGGGCCTGCACCGCGGCGTCGACCGCGGTCTGGGCGGCGGCGGAGGCCGCGTTGGCGTGCCGGGTGGCGGCTGCCGCGGCGTCGGCGGAGTTACCCGCGTGCGCGGCAGCCTCTTCCGCCGCGACGGCCGACGCGATGGCGTTTTCCGAGGCACGCTGGGCAGCGGCGCCCGCCTGGCCGGCCGCGTGGGCGGCCACAGCCGCGAAGGCGGTGGCAGCCGCGGCGGCCCGGGTGGCGCGGTCGGCCATCGCGCGGGCGGTCGCGGCCGCGTTGGTGGCCACGCTCGCATCGGCGCCGGCCTGGGCCGCGTAGTTGCCCGCGTCGATCGCGGCCTGCGCCGCCGCGCCCGCCTGCTGCCCGGCACTGTTGGCCGAGGACGCCGCGACGCCCGCGTTCAACGCGGCCGACTGCGCGGCGAGGGCGGCTTGACCCGCGGTGTCGGCGCTCGCCGCGTTGTCCCGCGCGGCCTGGGCGGCCGATCGGGCGCCCGCGGCGTCGCTCGCGTTCACCGTCGCCGCGATGGCGGCCGAGTACGCCTTGACCGCGGAGTTGCCCGCCATCGAGGCGGCCGTGGCGGCACGGGCCGCAGCGCCAGCGGCGATCCACGCGGCGTTGCCGGCGGAGTTCGCCGCACCCACCGCGTCCCGGGCCGCGGTGGCGGCGCGGTCGGCGGCGTCCGCCGCAACACCGGCGGCCGCCGCGGCCTCGGCGGCATTGCCCTGGGCGTTCCGCGTCGCTTCCGCCGCCCGCAGCGCGGCGTGCTTGGCCAACTCGGCTTCGACCACCGCGCGGTCACCCGCGTCCTTGGCGGCCTGCGTCTCCTGCGCGGCCAGCTCACCCGCGACCTTGGCGACGCCGGCGAGTTCCGCGATGGTCGCGGTTTCCTGGTCACGCGCCTGCGCGACCGGCCAGTCGAGGTCCAGGAACTCCTGGAACGCGTCCTGCGTGCCTAGGTCCAGCGCGACCTGGGCCTTCTCCCGAACCTTCGGCCCGCCGACGGACATGATCTGGTTGACCCGGATGCGCAGGTCCGCGGTCTGCGGCGCGCGCCAGCCGGTGTCGATGAAGGTCTGGAGCGCTTCGTCGGTCCCTGCGTCGAGCGCGGCTTGGGCGGCGGCGCGCAGCTCAGCGCCGCCGATGGACATCATCTGGTTGACGCGGATGCGCATGTCCTGCCGGCGGGGCGTCACCCAGCCGCTCTCCAGGAACGTGCGCACCGCCTCCGCGGTGCCTGCGTCCAGCGCGCGCTGGGCGGCGTCCTTCACCACGTAGCCGCTGGAGTCGAGCATCGCGGTCACCCGACGGCGGTCATCCGCGTCCGCGGCGGCCTGCCAGCCGTTGGCCAGGAACTCACGGACGGACGTGTCGTCGCCGATCAGCGCCCGGCCCGCGGCTTCCCGCAGGGCAGGACCGCCGAGGCGCCACATGAGTTCCGCCCGGCCGCGATCGGTCGCGGTGTGGCCGGTCTCGGCGGACGCGGCCGGCACGACGAGCGTGCCCGCGAGTGCGACCAAGGCCATGACCACGCTGGTGAAGCGCAGACGTCTACCACGACGGTTCACACGTTCCCCCGGATTCCCGGGTGCGCCCGGCGCACCCGACGTCGACGGTGGGCCGATCGGCCCACCGGGTTGCGGCACGGACGTCGTCGCCGTCGGATGCGGCGCGACCGCCCGGGACGCGGAGCGGTCGAGCCGGCGGACCTCAGCCGTGAGGTGTCCGCCGGCACGACCGGTCAGGGCACGAGCAGGTGGAAGTCCGGCTCGGCGGACGCGTAGCGCTCGGCGTTCCGGCCACGACACCGCGTCCGCTGGGCCACGCGCGCTGCCGTCGGTGTTGTCGGAGCGCTCGAACCAGCGCCGGCGCTGCCCTCGCTCCCGGGCCGGGAGGTCGTACCGGAAGCGCACCAGGTCGCCACCAGCTCCCGCGTGTGGATCACGCGGTCACCCGGCGCGGTGATCGAGCCGGACGGCCCGGTCGCCCGCGCCGGTCGTCTCGCCGGCGGGACTGTCACAGGATCCGCGCCCCTTGGGCTTCCCAGTTCTGCGGGCCGCCGTCCCACTGCTGCACCATCGGGTCGAACCCGGTGGCGTTGCCGTACCAGACGAACGCGCGCGTCACGCCACCGTCGTAGTTGTAGAAGGTAGCGATGTCGGCCCGGCCGTCACCGTTGAAGTCACCCGCGACCCAGCGGGCCAGTTCCGCGTAGAAGTTCCCCGCGCCGCTGCTCCACTTCAGCACCGGCGGTGTGATGCCGTTGGCGTTGGCGTAGAACACGAACATCGAGGTAGAGCCGCCGGAGTAGTTGTAGAGCGCGGCGATGTCCGCCCGACCGTCACCGTTGAAGTCACCGGGGACCCAGCGGGCCAGTTCCCCGTAGAAGTTCCCCGCGCCGCTGTTCCACTGCGGTGCCAACGGCGCGAACCCGGTGGCGTTGGCGTGGAACACGAACAACCCGGTCGTCCCGCTGCCGTAGTCGTAGGCCGCACCGATGTCCATGCGGCCGTCACCGTTGAAATCACCGGTGACGAACGTGGCCCGCCACTGCTCGAAGTTGCCCGGACCGCTGTCCCACTTCAACACCGGCGGCGCGAAGCCGGTGGCGGCGGCCTGCCACAGGTACAGCCGCGTCACGCCGCCGCCGAGGTCGTAGAACGCGGCGATGTCGACGCGCCCGTCACCGTTGAAGTCACCGGAGACCACCTTGGCGGACTGCGCCAGCCAGTTCTCCGGACCACTGTTCCACTTCTCCACCCACGGGTCGAACCCGGTGGCGTTGGAGTAGAGCACCACCAGCGCCGTCTCGCCACCGCTGCGGTTGTAGAACGCGCCGAGGTCCGCCCGACCGTCACCGTTGAAGTCACCCGTGACCCAGCGGGCCTGCGAAGCCGTGAACTGCCCCGCGCCGCTGTCCCACTTGAACTCGGGCAGGCCGATGCCGGCCGGGCCGCCGGGCCACACGGGCACCCGCGTCCGGTCGTTACCGGAGTCATAGACGGCGGCGATGTCGTCGTCGCCGTCGTGGTCGAAGTCGCTACGGGTGGGCAGCGCCGTCGTCGCGGAGACCACCTCCGACTCCGAAGCCTGGCCGTCCTTGACCCCGACCACCCGGTAGTACCAGGTCTGCTCAGCCGCCAGGGCGGTGTGCGTGAACGACCGGGTGGTGACCGTGCCGACCAGGGTGGAGGGTCCGACCGGCACGTCCGCAGACTGCGACGCGTACACCCGGAACGACTGGTAGTCGCGCGGGGTCCAGTTGAGGTGGATGGCGTGCCGCTGCGCGGGAGTCGCGGACACTTCGAGCATTCGCGCCTGGAACCAGCCGGCGAGGTCGTCCGCGCGGGTCTCCGTGGAGCCCTGGCGGGTCTCGGTCACCTCCAGGCAACCGTGCTGCCAGGAGGTCCTGTGCACGCCGACCAACTGCGGGACCCCACCGACCTCGCGGAATGCGGGACCACCGGCGTCGCCCTTGCAGGTGTCCGCCGGACCCGTCAACACCGCGTCCGCGGTGTTCAGCGACGAAACGGTCAACGACGAGACGTGTGGGCGGTTCGGCACCCACTCGGTCGCCGTGCGGCCGAACCCGCCGACCTTCACCGTCTCGCCCACCGCCAGCGCACCGGTGCTCAACGCGATCGGCGTGACGTTGGTCGGGGTCGTCAGCAGCTTCACCATCGCGAGGTCGCGCTCGGCGTGCCGCACGACCTTGACGACCTTCGTGCGGTGCCCCCTACCGGTCCCGAGGTCCACGGCGCCCACGAGCACGCCGACGTCCCCGGTCTCCGGCAGGCATGAAGCCGAGGTGACCACCCATCGCGGGTCGATCAGCGCGCCCGAGCACACTTTGCCCGCGGCGCTGATCCGGGCGAGGAACTGGTAGGAGCCGTCCGGCACGACGTTGCCGCCGGAGACGGCTTGCGAGGAGCCCGACGTCAGCAAGCCCGCCACCACGACGCCCGCCGCCGTCATCGCCGTCCAGCGCGTCAGCCGGTTCCCGATCGAGGTGCTCAACGCTGGACCTCCAAGCGCAGCAGCGTCTCCGGCGTGCCGCCGGTCGTGCCGATGCCGACCTGGATGCTGCCGTCCGGGTCCAACGCCACGGTCTTGTGCTGCCCGGATTCGCCGACCACCTCGGCGGTGCCGTTGTGACCCGCGCCCGGCTCGTAGCCGTCGCCGCGGATCTCGTAGACGTCGGGCAGCAGCATGGTCACGTAGCCGGTGTCGAGGACCTTGAAGCACACGCGGCCCTCGTCGTTACGGCCGACGTTGAGGTCCGACGAGTAGACCTCGATGAACCTCACCGGGCCGCTCGGCGGCTGCGCGCAATCCACGTGCAGGACGTGCCCGTCGCCGGCGACGAGTCTGAAGCCGTACTCCAGTTCCACTCTCTCTTTTCCCGGGTAGGCGTAGTCCTCCACCAACGACTGCTGCTCGTCGGCCGCGGTGGTCTGGTTCGCGTGTGCCACGAGGACGCCCCCGGACACCACCGCCCCGACCGCCACCGCGGTCACGAGGGCGCGCGACAACGACATCATCTGGATAGCCTCCAGGTTGTTTGTTCGGCGAGTGCCGGACGTCGACAGCGGCGCAGCCGGGTGCCGCGGTCCTCAGATCACCGTCCGGCGTGCCGCCGAACCCGCGGGAACGTCCACCGCGCCTTCCCCCAGACCGCACGTCCCCAGCCGTGCCGAGGTCAAGTAGCTCATATGGCACCGCTCGAATCGACGTGGGACACCTCACAGACCGTTTCTCGCGCTCGCGTAACGCCCAGGTCCCGACCCGGAGGAGAGTTCATTAGCAACCCGAACGACCCGGTACTAGGCTTGGCCGCATGGAGTTCCGACGCCTCGGCCGCAGTGGCCTGAACATCAGCGAGATCTCGTACGGCAACTGGCTCACCCACGGGTCCCAGGTCGAGGAGGACCAGGCGACGGCCTGCGTCCGGGCCGCGCTCGACGCGGGCATCACCACGTTCGACACCGCCGACGTCTACGCCAACACCAAGGCGGAGTCGGTGCTGGGCCGCGCGCTGACCGGCCAGCGCCGCGAGTCGCTGGAGATCTTCACCAAGGTCTTCTGGCCGACCGGCCCCGGCGGCCCGAACGACAAGGGCCTCGGTCGCAAGCACATCATGGAGTCGATCAACGGCTCGCTGGAGCGGCTGCAGACCGACTACGTCGACCTCTACCAGGCGCACCGGTACGACAAGTCCGTGCCGCTGGAGGAGACGATGCTGGCCTTCGCCGACGTCGTCCGCTCCGGCAAGGCCCTCTACATCGGCGTGTCCGAGTGGAACGCCGACCAGATCGCCCGCGGCGCGGCGCTCGCGCGTGAGCTGAACGTGCCGTTCATCTCGAACCAGCCCCAGTACTCGATGCTGTGGCGCGTCATCGAGTCGCAGGTCGTGCCGACCTCGGAGCGCGAGGGCATCAGCCAGATCGTGTGGTCGCCCATCGCCCAGGGCGTGCTGACCGGCAAGTACCTGCCGGGGCAGCCGGTGCCGGAGGGCTCGCGGGCGACCGACGAGACCGGGTCGAAGTTCATCCAGCGCTTCCTGCGCGACGAGGTGCTGACCAAGGTCCAGCAGCTCAAGCCGCTGGCCGACGAGGCCGGTCTGTCGCTGGCCCAGCTCGCGGTCGCGTGGACCCTGCAGAACCCGAACGTGGCCAGCGCGATCATCGGCGCGTCCCGCCCGGAGCAGGTGCACGAGAACGTGAAGGCCGCCGGTGTGAAGCTGGAGGACGAGCTGCTGAAGAAGATCGACGACGTGCTCGAAGGCGTCGTCGAGTCCGACCCGCGGTTCACCGTCACCCCCTGACGCGCGCCACCTCGCGAAGCCCCGCACGGGACGGGCGAATTCCAGGGGTGATCGCAACACCGCTGCTAGGTGGTGGTGGCGAGAAGGGTAGCGAAGCGCTCGGCTGGGGTGTCCCAGCCGAGCGTT
>NZ_JBEOVG010000063.1:0-53149 GCF_040295345.1 Actinosynnema sp. NPDC002837 | reverse complement strand
CAAGCCACACCCACGGCAGATGACTGAAAGCCACACCCGACACCCCTGGGCCTCCGGACCCTACGACTGGCCCGAACCGACCCAGGAAAGAAGGTGGGGATGACTGACCTCGCGGACATCGCCGACGTCGGGCGCGACCCGAAGCGCGGCGGCTACTCGCGGCACGGCTTCGACCGGGTCGAGCTGGAGCTGCGCGCCTGGTTCGTGGAGGAGGCCGAACGGCGGGGGCTGGACGTCCGGCCCGACCGCAACGGCAACCTCTGGGCGTGGTGGGGCGCGCCGGGGCCGGACGCGGTGATCACCGGCAGCCACCTCGACTCGGTGCCCGGCGGCGGCGCGTTCGACGGGCCGCTGGGCGTGGTGTCGGCGTTGCAGGCGTTCGACCTGCTGCGCGCTCGCGGGTTCGCGCCCTCGAAGCCGCTGGCGATCGTCGTGTTCGTGGAGGAGGAGGGCGGGCGGTTCAGCGTCGCGTGCCTCGGGTCGCGGCTGATGACCGGCGCGATCACGGCCGAGGCGGCGGCCAGGCTGGTGGACGCGGACGGCATCACGTTCGGCGAGGCCGCGCACGCCGCCGGGTTCGACCCGTTGCGGATGGGTCGGGACGAGCGCGCGCTGTCCTCCGTCGGCGCGTTCGTCGAGCTGCACGTGGAGCAGGGGCGCGGGCTGGACGTGCCGGTGGGGCTGGCGAGCTCGATCCTGGCGCACGGTCGGTGGCGTTACACGTTCAGCGGTGAGGGCAACCACGCCGGCGCGACGCTGATCGAGGACCGGCGCGACCCGATGCTGCCCGCCGCGCGGATGGTGCTGGCCGCCCGCCGCGCGGCGACCTCAGGTGCGCGGGCCACGGTCGGCCGGCTCGTGCCGAACCCCGGCGGCACCAACGTGATCGCGTCGTCGGTGGACGTGTGGCTGGACGCGCGGGCCGACGACGAGCCGCGCACCCGCGAGGTCGTCTCGGAGATCACGTCGGCGGCCCGTGAGGCGGCCGAGTCGGAGGGCTGCGAGGTGCGCGTGACCGAGGAGAGCTGGGGCGGGACGGTGCACTTCGACCCCGGCCTGATGGCGCGGGTCCGGGACGCGCTCGGCGGTGACACGCCCGCGTTGCCGACCGGCGCCGGGCACGACGCGGGGATCCTCGCGTCGCACGTGCCGACCGCCATGCTGTTCGTGCGCAACCCGACCGGGATCAGCCACGCGCCGGAGGAGTTCGCCGAGGCGGACGACTGCGCGGCGGGCGTGGTGGCGCTGGCGACGACGTTGGAGCACCTGGCGCGATGAAGAGCTTCTGGTGCGAGCGGGTGTGGCTGCCGGACGGCATCGCGGCGCGCGTGCTGGTGCGCGTGGACCACGGGGTCATCGCCTCCGTGTCCACAGTGGACACCATTCCGCTCGGCGTGGAACGGCTCTACGGGCTGGTGTTCCCGGGTTTCGCCAACGCGCACTCGCACGCGTTCCACCGGGCGTTGCGGGGGCGCACGAACGCCGACGGCGGCACGTTCTGGACGTGGCGCGACCGGATGTACGCGGTGGCGGAGCGGTTGACGCCCGACTCGTACCTGGAGCTGGCCACGGCGGTGTACGCGGAGATGGCCGTGGCCGGGGTGACGGCGGTGGGCGAGTTCCACTACCTGCACAACGGCGGCAACGAGATGGCGGAGGCGTTGCGCCAGGCGGCGCGTGACGCCGGGATCAGGCTCACCCTGCTGGACGCCTGCTACCTGGCGGGCGGGATCGGGCAGCCCGTGCGCGGGGTGCAGGAGCGGTTCTCCGACGGGACCGGTGACCGGTGGCTGGACCGGGTCGCCGAGCTGCGCGGTGACGCGAACACCAGGATCGGCGCCGCGATCCACTCGGTCCGCGCGGTGCCGCGTGACACGTTGTCGCTGGTGGCGGGCGCGTTCCCCGACCGGCCGCTGCACGTGCACCTGTCGGAGCAGCCGGCCGAGAACGAGGCGTGCCTGGCGGCGTACGGGCTCACCCCGACCGAGCTGCTGGCCGAGGCCGGCGCCCTCACGCCGCGCACGACGGCCGTGCACGGGACGCACCTGTCCGCTAAGGACATCGGCTTGCTCGGCTCGACGCGCACCGGCGTGTGCTTCTGCCCGACGACGGAAGCTGATCTGGCGGACGGCATCGGCCCGGCGCGCGAGCTGGTCGAGGCGGGGTCGCCGTTGTCGTTGGGCAGCGACCAGCACGCGGTGATCGACCCGTTGTTGGAGGTGCGCGCCCTGGAGCACAACGAACGCCTGCGCACGGGCGAACGCGGCCGTTTCGCACCGGCGGACCTCGTTGCGGCACTGACGAACCACGCGTCCATCGGCTGGCCGGAAGCCGGTCGGGTGGAGGTCGGCGCCCCAGCGGACCTCGTGGCCATTCGGGTGAACTCGGTCCGCACCGCCGGCACCGACCCCGAGCAGATCCTCCTGGCCGCCACTGCTTCGGACGTCGCTGTCGTAGTAGTAGGGGGGAAGGTCGTAGCCCGCGATGGCGTGCACGAGCAGCTGGGTGACGTGTCCAGGCTCCTGGTCGAGGCGATCGACTGATCGAGTGCTGGGAATCCCAAGGGTGTCGGTCCCGTTCACCATCATCAGGTTCGCTCCACATCGAAGATCCGGAACAGGTTCGGCGGGCTAGGATGCTGATCGACCACCTGCTCGAGCGGGCGCTCGGTCCGGAGGATTCGATCGCCCTGATCGAGCGGATCGTTGCCGGGCGCGAATGAGAGGCGGTCTTCGTGTCCACTGTGGACCCCGCTGGTCTGGTGTGGCGGAAGAGCAGTTACAGCGGTGACGGCAACAACGACAACTGCGTCGAGGTGGCCTTCTCCGCTCCCGAGGTGGCGGTGCGGGACTCGAAGAACCCGGGGTTGGGTGTGGTGGCGTTCCCGGCTTCGGCCTGGCAGCGGTTTCTGCGTCGGTGATGGAGGGGTGGTGGGACGCGCCTTGGTACCGCGTTCGGTGCGAGCGGTTCGCGTCCAGGACGCGGGGGTGATGAACATGGCGCACGTCATCGGCGGTCTGATCGAGGACGGCGAGTTCCCGCAGATCTTCCGACGGTTGGACGACGAATGAGCACCCTCATCACCGGCATCGGTGAGTTGACCACGAACGACCCCGAGCTGGGGCGCCTCACCGACGCCGCCCTCGTCTTCACCGACCGCGTGGAGTGGGTCGGACCCTCCTCCTCCGCGCCGGCCGCCGACACGCGCGTGGACGTCGAAGGGCGAGCGGTCCTGCCCGGTTGGGTGGACAGCCACACGCACCTGGTGTTCGCGGGGGACCGGACGGCCGAGTTCGAAGCCCGCATGGCCGGTCAGGCGTACGCGGCGGGCGGCATCGCGGTCACGGTCGGCGCCACGCGGGCGGCGTCGGACGAGGAGTTGGCGGCGAACCTGAGGCGCCTGGTCGCCGAGGCCGTCGCCCAGGGGACGACGACGATCGAGACCAAGACCGGCTACGGGCTGACCGTCGAGGACGAGGTGCGGTCGGCGCGGATCGCGGCGGGCGTGGCCGACGAGGTCACCTTCCTGGGCGCGCACCTCGTCCCGCCGGGTGCGGACGCGGACGAGTACGTGGCGTTGGTGATCGGCGAGATGCTGGACGCCGTCGCGCCGCACGTGCGGTGGGCGGACGTGTTCTGCGAGCAGGGCGCGTTCGACGCCGATCAGTCACGGGCCGTGCTGGAAGCCGCCAAGGCCAAAGGGCTGGGCCTGCGCGTGCACGGCAACCAGCTGGGCGAAGGGCCGGGAGTCCGGCTGGCCGTGGAGCTGGGCGCGGCGAGCGTCGACCACTGCACGTACCTGTCCGACGCCGACGTGGACGCGTTGGCGGGCTCGTCCACCGTCGCCACCCTGCTCCCGGCGTGCGACCTGTCGACCCGCCAGGCGCTGCCACCCGCCCGGACGCTGCTGGACGCGGGCGCGACGGTGGCCCTCGCCAGCAACTGCAACCCCGGCAGCTCCTACACGACCTCGATGGCCTACTGCATCACGACGGCAGTCCTCCAGATGCGCATGACCGTCGAGGAGGCCGTCACCGCCGCCACCCTCAACGGCGCGAAAGCCCTCCGGCGCACCGACGTCGGGCACCTGTCACCGGGCGCCCGCGCCGACGTCCACGTCCTCGACGCCCCCTCCACCACCCACCTGGCGTACCGGCCGGGCGTCCCGCTCACGCACGCGGTGTGGCGAGCAGGCGTTCGACAGCGCTGAGGGCGGCCGACGTGCTGTCGGGCCCGGCGGCCAGCAGCGGCAGGCGGACGTCCGGGGTCGGGATGCGGCCCTGCGCGTGCAGCACGGCCTTGATCACGGTCGGGTTCGGCTCGGCGAACAGCGCGGCCGACAGGCGGCCCAGCCGGCCGCCCAGAGCGCGCGCCTCGGCGACGTCACCGGCGTGCCACGCGTCGATCAGTCGGACGAACTCGCTGGTGGCGACGTGCGCCGAAGCCAGGATGCCGCCGTGCGCGCCGAGCGCCAGCAGCGGCGAGATGAACGTGTCGTCACCGCCGAGCACGGCCAGGTCCGGCACGTCGGCGAACAGCTCCACCGTGTCGGCGTTGATCCCGCCCGCCGCGTACTTCAGGCCCACCACGCCGGGCACGTCCCCGAGCCGCCGCAACGCGGCCGCGGACAGGTACTGGCCCGTCCGGTACGGGATGTCGTAGACGACCAGCGGCACCGGGCTGTCGGCGGCCAGCCGGGTCAGGTGCGCGAGCGCGCCCTCCTCGCCCGGCCGGACGAACGACGGCACCGCGGTCAGCGACGCCACCACCTCCGGGTGGTCGGCCAACGCCTGGAGGGCCTGCGGGGTGTTCGCGCCGACCACCAGCGGCGCGTGGCGCTCACGGCAGACCCGGGTCACCACGCCGAGCACGGCCTGCTGCTCGACCGGCGTGAGCGACGAGGGCTCGGCCGTCGTGCCCAACGCCACCAGGCCACGCGCGCCGTCGTCCAACGCCTGGTGGGCGAGGGACTCCAGGGCGTCGAGGGCCACGGCCCCCGACCGGTCGAACGGCGTGATCAGCGGTACGTGCAGGCCGGTGAGCGTCATACCGCCACGGTGCCCGCCCGGACCGTGAAGCACCAGTTCGCGTTCCTCATGGCAACCGTAAGCTGAACTGATGCTCGACGTCCGCCGCCTGCGGCTCCTGCGCGACCTGGCCCGCCTCGGCACGATCGCCGCCGTCGCCCAGGCGCACGCCTACACGCCGTCCGCCGTGTCCCAGCAGCTCGCCGCCCTGCAACGCGAGGCGGGCGTGCCGCTGCTGGAGCACACCGGTCGCAGCGTCAGCCTCACGCCCGCCGCCACCGCGCTCGTCGGGCACGCCGAGACGGTCCTGGCCGCCCTGGAAGCCGCGACCGCCACGCTGGCCGCCGCCCGCACCGGCCTGTCCGGCACCGTGCGGATCGGTGCGTTCCCCAGCGCCGTGCCGACCCTGCTGCCGGCCGCGCTGGTCGCGCTGGGCCGCGACCACCCGGCGCTCGACCTCATGGTCACCGAACTGGACCCGGTCGACATGCCGGACGCGTTGCGCGACGGGCGGCTGGACGTGGCGCTGTGGCACGACTACGACATCGCGCCGGTCGAGCCCGACCCCGGCGTGGACTCGGTGCGGCTGCTGGACGAGAAGGTGTTCCTCGCCGTGCCCACCGAAGGGCCGGAGGGGACGATCGCGAGCACGCGGGACGCGGCGTGGATCGTCGGCACCCCCGGCACGCTCTGCCACACCGTGGCGATGCGGGTCTGCCAGGCCGCCGGGTTCACCGCCAGGGTGCGTCACCACGCGGACGACTTCACCGCCGTGCTCGCGCTCGTCGCCGCCGGTCAAGGCGTCGCGCTCGTGCCCGAACTCGGCGCGACGCGCCCGCCCGCCGACGTCCGGCTGGTCCCGCTGGACGTCCACCGCCGCACCCGCATCGCCTACCGCCGCGGCGCGGGCGGTCACCCCGTGGTCGCGGCGTGCGTGGCCGCGCTGGAGTCCTCGACCCGCGCCTACCTGGCTCCTCCCTCTTGAGAGTGAGGCCGAAGACCGCTCGCACGAGCGATCAGTTCCGGTCGCGCGATCCGCGGGATTCACCGCATGACCACGATCAAACGCCCAGAGTTCGTCGCCGCACCGCTGCTCGTCCTGACCCACGGCGTCTTCTGGGCGGCCTACGAGTTCGGCCTCGCGGTGCCGGGCGCGCGCTGAGGCGGGCGTGACCGGGGGCTCGTCGCGGTGACGAGCCCCCGTCACGTCACGGGTTGACGATCGTGACCTCGCGGTCGTCCGAGACCTGGCCGTTGAACGGACCCGACAGGATGGCCGAGGCGAAGGCCGTGCCCGCGCGGAACGGGAACTCCGAGGCGTGCACCGAGACGGTGACGGTCTGCGTGCCGCCGGTGCAGAACGGCTGCGCGTAGCCCGAGCCGCTCGCGACGGCGGGACCGACGCGCTGGGTGAGCCGGACGTTGACGTAGGCGTAGCCCGGCGGCGGGCAGACGATCTGCACGTCGACCTGGACCGCCGCGCCGCGCGCCAGTCTCTCCGCCTGCGTCTGGACCTGGATCGCGGGCTGCGACGGCGACTGGGCGCCCACGTCGGCGCTGGAGGGCAGGACGGACGCGAAGATCGCGCCCGCGACGACGGCCAGCACGGCCGCGGCCTTGGCCGGGCGCAGGTTGCGGATGGATGGGACCTTCATCGGTTCTCCTCTGTGGTGGGTGCGACCAGCGCGGCTGCGCGGGCAGCGGGTTCGGGTTCGGCTTCGGGGGAGGCCAGGCCGGCGAGCAGCCCGGCGGTCAGCACGATCACGGGCAGGTGCCACAGGAAGTCGAAACCGCTGTGCACCAGCAGCACGACGAGCCCGGCGGCGGCGCCCGCCCACGTCGACCCGGCGCGCCCGCGCCACACCGCGACGGCCAGCGCGGCCAGGACCAGCAGCACCAGGCCGAGCCCGATCGCGCCGAGCTCGACCAGGACCTGGAGGTACTCGTCGTGGACGTACCGCATCACCCGGGACTCGCCGCGGGGCCCGGTGAACGCGAACCACCCGTTGCCGGGTCCGACGCCCGTCCAGGGCCGTGCGGCGACGAGGTCCAGCGCCGCGCCCGTCGCGCCGGCCCGGTCCGGCGAGCTGGTCGAGATCCGGCCCGTGAGCAGCTTGCCCAGGTCGTACGCGAAGAGCGCCCCGAGCCCGGCCGCGACGAGCCCGGCCACCACGCCGACCGACCGGACCACCGGCTTCACCCGGTTCAGGCCCAGGGTGACGGCGAGGCCGACGACGAGGCCGGCGACCGCGAGCGGGAGGTTGGCCGGTTCGGCAACCGGGAACGACGGCGCCAGCGCGCCCAGGGCGATCAGCGCGCCGAGGACGGGCGGACCGGCGTGCCGCAGGGTGGTGCGGACGCCGTTGAAGACGGCCAACGCCACCAACCCGGCCAGCAGCGCCAGCAGGCCGGCGCGGCTGAGCGTCGCGCCGACGCCGACGACCAGCGCGTACACCGCGCCGGCGTGCGGCAACGAGTCCGGGTGGGCGGTGTTGAGGGCCAGGGCCAGGACGGTGAGCGCGGCGAGCAGCGCGGCGGCGGCGTTGGGGTAGGTGAGGGTGGAGGCGGCGCGGGCCAGGCCGTCGGCCACCGCCGACCACGACGGCACCCGCCAGACGACGGCCACCCAGCCGGTCAGCGCGACCAGCGCGCCCACCCCGACCAGCACCGACGCGCACAGCTCCCGTTGCCTGGCGTCGGCGCCCCGGACCACGACCACCGCCGCGGCCAGGCAGCCGACGGCCGCGACCGCGGGCAGGGACCGGGTGACCTCGCCGTTCAGGGCCGCGCGCAGGACGGCCCACGCCGCGAGCCCCGCGCACGCCATCGGGACCAGCCCGAACGCCGGGCGGTCGCGCAGGGCCAGGACCAGGGCGAACGCGACGAGCGCGCCGGTGAAGAGCCGACCGGGCAGGTAGTAGCCGCCCTGGGCGACGACGGCGGCGGCGATCGCGGCGAGCACGAGCAGCACGGCGTGCGGAAGGGCGACCCCGTCCCGTGCCCGGACGTGGTCGTGCGCGACTCCCCCCATGCAGGCCTCCCCCAGCCCCCATGCCCGCCCGAGGCGGGGTAGGCGCGGATCTTAACCTCGGGATCCGTTGCGGCGGAGCGGTTTCGCCGGAACGCGGTCGTGTCGGTCGGGTGGTCCCGGCGATCGACTTGAGGCAGGCTGGCCGCATGGAGTACACCCAGCTCGGCCGTTCCGGCCTGTCCGTGTCCCGCTTGTGCCTCGGCACGATGAACTTCGGTCCGGAGACGTCCGAGCCCGACAGCCACACGATCATGGACCGGGCCCACGAGCACGGCATCAACTTCTTCGACACCGCCGACGTCTACGGGTGGCAGCGGGGCGAGGGCGTCACCGAGAAGATCATCGGCCGGTGGTTCGCGCAGGGCGGCGGGCGTCGGGAGAAGACCGTGCTCGCCACCAAGCTGTACGGCGACATGGGGGACTGGCCGAACGAGAAGCGGCTGTCCGCGCTGCACATCCGGCGGGCCGCGGACGCGTCGCTGCGGCGGTTGCAGACCGACTACATCGACCTGCTCCAGATGCACCACGTGGACCGGGCCACGCCGTGGGACGAGATCTGGGAGGCCTTCTCCGTGCTGCGGCAGCAGGGGAAGGTGATCTACTTCGGGTCGTCCAACTTCGCCGGGTGGCACATCGCGCAGGCTCAGCAGGCGGCGCGGGAACGCCACTTCCTCGGGTTGGTCAGCGAACAGTCGATCTACAACCTGGTCAACCGGTTCGTCGAGCTGGAGGTGCTGCCGGCGGCGCGCCACTACGGCGTCGGCGTGATCCCGTGGTCGCCGCTGGGCGGTGGCCTGCTCGGTGGCGTGCTGCGCAAGCAGCGCGAGGGCGGCGGCTCCCGCGGCAACACCGGCCGCAGCCAGGAAGGCCTGGAGAAGCACCGTGACGCCATCGAGGCCTACGAGAAGCTGTCCGCGGACCTCGGCGAGGACCCGGCGCACGTCGGCGTGGCGTGGCTCCTGCACCAGGAAGGCGTGACGTCGCCGATCATCGGTCCCCGCACCCTGGAGCAGCTGGACGGCTCACTGCGGTCCACCGAGATCAAGCTCGACGACGAGGTCCTGGCCAAGCTGGACGACCTCTTCCCGCCCCCGGGCCCGAACGGCGCCAAGCCGGCACCCGAGGCCTACGCCTGGTGACGCCGGCCGGTCGTCGCCCGATCGGGCGACGGGACGCCGGCACACGTCTCGGCATGGTTTGACCAGGAAAGACGGTTTGGTGAGCCGGGATCCGCCGGCTCGCCAAACCTCTCACCGCCGAGTAACATCGATGTCGGAGCTTGGCACCGCGGGTGCTCAGGCGAGTCGCAAGGCCAGGTGCACCTGGGGCAGACCGGGACCCTGGCCTTAAGCATGTCCGCAGGCTGCCCGACTTACCAGGTCAGCACTCGGTCATGACGGTCACGTCGTACAGGCGCTCCGCGAGTATGTCCTGATAGGTGCTGTCTCCCATCAGCTGACTTCGTACCGCACCCGGCGATGATGTCTGCAGCCCAGAACAACGGCTCCTTGGCACCTATCTGGTGCTCCACCCTGAACTGCGTTCCCTTGGGCAGCTCGTAGCGGGCACCGCGCACCGTGGCGACATCGCGCCTGTCAAGTTCGTTCGTCCGGGACTCGATCAGCAGCTCGCCGACTCCGTAGGCGTGCAGTTCGTGCACCAGTAGCCGCAGACAAGCCGCCCGTGCCCGTTCCTGCCGCCTGATGGGAAGCGGAGCGCCGATGGCGACGAGGTGCAAGCCTTCGACGTCTGCCAGTCGCTGCGCCGCTGTTCGCTTTTGGTGCTTGTCCATCTCGTTCCAATGCAGCTTCGCCGTGCTGCGGTCGCCTCGCAGACCCAACAGCACTTCACGTGCTTCCAGGTGCTGGTCCGGCTCGAACACCGCTGACGCCAGCACGTAGAACCCCACGTTGTCCGCACACGCTTCGAGGTAGGACTCGTCGGTGAACGCGCGGCGGGGAGTCGGGTCGCTGATGGTCAGGCCTCTCGGAGGAATGCGTGACCTACATCATCCACCAGGCCTCCGACAACCCGTCACCTCGTCGACGTCTACGCGCACCTACCGCCTTCCGGCCGGGGCCGTCGTCAGTCCTCGAAGTCCTCGTCGTCCCGCGCCAGGTAGGTGGCCAGGCGTTCCACGGCCGTCTCGAAGTCCGGGTTCGCGTCGACGAACGCCCGGAGCTTGTCGGCCAGCCACGCGAACGTGACCTCCTCCTCACCCCGCCGGGACTCCAGTTCCTCGATGCCGCGATCGGTGAAGTACACGGTCTTCCTCCGCCAACGGGCCGAGCCGTCGACACCCGGAGGTCTCGACGGCTCGGCTCAACCCATCAGGTCCTACTCGAACGCCTTCGCGATCAGCTCGCGCTGCTCGACCTCGTGCACCTTGGACGAACCCGCCGACGGCGCGGCCATCGGACGGCGCGACACGCGCTTCACCGCGAACCGCGACGGCAGCAGCTCGGGCAGCGCCAGCCCGAAGAACGGCCACGCGCCCTGGTTCGCGGGCTCCTCCTGGACCCAGCGCACCTCGGTGGCGTTCGGGTAGCGGTCCAGGGCGGCGGTCAGCTTGCGCGCCGGCACCGGGTACAGCTGCTCGACGCGCACCACGGCGACGTCCTTGACGCCCCGCTTCTCCTGCTCGGCCAGCAGCTCGTAGTAGATCTTGCCGCTGCACAGCAGGACCTTGCGCACCGCGCTCGGGTCGACGCCGGTCGGGTCGTCGATCACCGACTGGAACTTCTCGTCCACGAACGCCTCGACCGGGCTGACCGCGGCCTTCAGGCGCAGCATCGACTTCGGCGTGAACACCACCAGCGGCCGGTTCACGCCGTCCAGCGCGTGCCGCCGCAGCAGGTGGAAGTAGTTCGCCGGCGTCGACGGCACCGCGATCGTCATCGAGCCCTCCGCGCACAGCTGGAGGAACCGCTCGATCCGGCCGGACGTGTGGTCCGGGCCCTGGCCCTCGTGACCGTGCGGCAGCAGCAGCACGACGTCGGACACCTGGCCCCACTTCGCCTCACCGGACGAGATGAACTCGTCGATGATCGGCTGCGCGCCGTTGACGAAGTCGCCGAACTGCGCCTCCCACAGCACCAGAGCGTCGGGGTTGGCCACGGAGTAGCCGTACTCGAAGCCCAGCGCCGCGAACTCCGACAGCACCGAGTCGTACACCATGAACTTGCCCTGGGTCTCGGCCAGGTTCTGCAGCGGCGTGTACTCCTCGGACCGCTTGCGGTCCACCAGCGTGGCGTGCCGCTGCACGAACGTGCCGCGCCGCGAGTCCTGCCCGGCCAGCCGGACCGTGCGGCCCTCCAGCACCAGCGACCCGAACGCCAGCAGCTCGGCGAACGCCCAGTCGATGCCGCCCTCGCGGGCCATCTTGGCGCGCCGCTCCAACACCGGCTTGACCCGCGGGTGCGGGGTGAAGCCCTCGGGCAGGTTCACGTGCGCGTCGGCGATCTTCTCGATGATCGACCGGTCGACGCCGGTGGGCAGCTTGGTCGGGACCTGCTGCTCCTCCTCGATCGACGGCGAGGTCTTGATCGGGTGCTTCTCCAGCTCCCGGACCTCGTTGAACACGTGCTCCAGCTGCGAGGAGAAGTCCTGCAACGCCTTCTCGGCCTCTTCGACCGAGATGTCGCCGCGACCGATCAGGGACTCGGTGTAGGTCTTGCGCACCGAGCGCTTGGTGTCGATCACGTCGTACATCGCCGGCTGCGTCATCGAGGGGTCGTCGCCCTCGTTGTGGCCGCGGCGGCGGTAGCAGACCATGTCGATCACGACGTCCTTGTTGAACGCCTGCCGGTAGTCCACCGCCAGCTTGGCGACCCAGTAGCACGCCTCGGGGTCGTCGCCGTTGACGTGGAACACCGGCGCGCCGATCATCTTCGCCACGTCGGTCGAGTACTTCGACGAGCGCGAGTGCTCGGGCGCGGTGGTGAAGCCGACCTGGTTGTTCACGACCACGTGCACCGTGCCGCCGGTGCGGTAACCGCGCACCAGCGCCAGGTTCAGCGTCTCGGCGACCACGCCCTGGCCCGCGAACGCGGCGTCGCCGTGCAGCGCGACCGGCAGCACGGTGAAGCCCTCGCCGCCCTTGTCGAGCATGTCCTGCTTGGCCCGGACGATGCCCTCCAGCACCGGGTCGACGGCTTCGAGGTGCGACGGGTTCGCGGTCAGCGACACCTTCGTCTCGCCGTCGCCGAACATCCGGAAGTACTTGCCCTCGGCGCCCAGGTGGTACTTGACGTCACCGGAGCCGTGCGCCTGACCGGGGTCGAGGTTGCCCTCGAACTCGCGGAAGATCTGCGAGATCGGCTTGCCGACGATGTTCGCCAGCACGTTCAGCCGGCCGCGGTGCGGCATGCCGATGACGACCTCGTCGATCTCGTGCTCGGCGGCCTTGTCCAGCACCGCGTCGAGCAGCGGGATGACGGTCTCGCCGCCCTCGAGCGAGAACCGCTTCTGGCCGACGTACTTGGTCTGCAGGAAGGTCTCGAACGCCTCGGCGGCGTTGAGCTTCGAGAGGATGTACTTCTGCACGGTGGCCGGCGGCTTCTCGTGCGGCACCTCGACGCGCTCCTGGATCCAGAGGCGCTCCTCCGGGTCGAGGATGTGCATGTACTCGACGCCGACCGTGCGGCAGTACGAGTTGCGCAGCACGCCGAGGATGTCGCGCAGCCTCATCCGCTCCTGGCCCGCGAACCCGCCGACCGGGAACTCCCGGTCCAGGTCCCACAGGGTCAGGCCGTGCGACAGGACGTCGAGGTCCTGGTGGCTGCGCTGGCGGTAGTTCAGCGGGTCCGTGTCGGCCATCAGGTGGCCGCGGGTGCGGAACGCGTCGATCAGCTCGATCACCCGGGCGGTCTTGTCGACCGCGCCCTCGGGGATGTCGGCGACCCAGCGGATCGGCTCGTACGGCAGCCGCAGCGACGTGAAGACGTCGTCGTAGAAGCCGTCCTCGCCCAGCAGGAGCTGGTGGATGCGGCGCAGGAACTCGCCCGACTCCGCGCCCTGGATGACGCGGTGGTCGTAGGTGGAGGTCAGCGTGATGACCTTGCTGACGCCCATGTCGGTCAGGGCCTGCTCGCTGGTGCCCTGGAAGTGCGCCGGGTACTCCATCGCGCCGACGCCGATGATCGTGCCCTGGCCCGCCTGCAGGCGCGGCACCGAGTGGTTGGTGCCGATGGTGCCGGGGTTGGTCAGCGAGATGGTGGTGCCGGAGAAGTCCTCGGTGGTCAGCGAGCCCGTCCGCGCCTTGCGGATCAGGTCCTCGTAGGCCTGCCAGAACTGCGTGAACGTCATGTTCTCGCAGCCCTTGATCGAGGCCACGACCAGCGTGCGGGCGCCGTCCTTGCCGGGCAGGTCGATCGCCAGGCCGAAGTTCACGTGCTCCGGCGTGATCACGAACGGCTTGCCGTCGACCTCGCCGAAGTGCCGGTTCATGTTCGGGTACGCCTTGAGCGCCCGCACCACCGCGTACCCGATGAGGTGGGTGAAGGAGACCTTCCCACCGCGGGTGCGCTTGAGGTGGTTGTTGATCACGATGCGGTTGTCGGCCAGCAGCTTGGCGGGCACGGCGCGCACGCTCGTCGCGGTCGGAACGGTGAGCGAGAGCTCCATGTTCTTCGCGATGGCGGCGGCGGCGCCGCGCAGCTGCTTCTGCTCCTCGCCCTTCGCCTGTTGCACCGGCGCGGCCTTGGCGGCCTGGGCGGGCGCGGGCTTGGCCGCGGGCTTCTGGGCCGGCTGGGCCGTCGCGGTCGGCTGGCTCTTCGGCGGCTGCTGCGGCTGCTTCGGAGTCGTCGGCGCGGCGGACGGCGCGGCCTGGGCCGGAGCGGTCCTGGTGGCGGTCGTGGTGCCGCTCTCCGCGGCCGTCGCCGCCCCGTTGCCCGACCGCTGCGTCGACTTGTAGTCGGCGAAGAAGTCGTGCCAGGCCGGGTCCACGGACGACGGATCGGCGAGGAACTGCTCGTACATCTCCTCGACCAGCCACTCATTGGGGCCGAACTGAGAAGCAGGACTGCTGCTGGACACGGCTGGCGCTCGCCTCTATCCATCTCGCTCTTGGTAATGACTCACTCATGGTCAGGCTAGTCCCCCGTCTGGTGCAGTTCACACACAGGAGGGGCAGCGCACCGAGTGTTCTCTCACAGAATCGGTCAGGTCATCGGTTCGTGTTATGGGTGCTTGAGCATCACTTGAGGTTAAGCCCGTCACACGTCTGGCGGTGCTTCGACTGGGAGTAGTTGTGCGCACGGCCGCGGTCGGTGCGGTGTGAGGTGTTCAGCCGGCTGAAGCGTGGCAGCCGGTCCGGCTCTGACCTGCGTCTTCAACCTTTTGGTTGACTTGGTTGGGTGGAGGTCGTATGGTTTGTTCAACCGAGAGGTTGAGTAAGGAGATGGCGGTGGACGACCAGTTGTCGCGGGTCTTCTCGGCCCTGGCCGACCCGATCCGGCGCGACATGGTGGCGCGGCTGGCCGTGGGCGACGCGACCGTGAACGAGTTGGCCGAGCCGTACTCCGTGACCGTGCAGGCCGTGTCGAAGCACCTCAAGGTCCTTGAGGACGCCGGGCTCGTCAGTCGCAGCAAGCAGGCGCAACGACGGCCCGTCCACCTCGAGGCGGAGGTGTTCGACCTGATGACGAAGTGGATCGAGCGCTACCGGCAGGAGGCCGAGCAGCGCTACCGGCGGCTGGACGCCGTGCTCGCCGAGATGGCGAGCGAGGACACCCGACAGACCCGAGTCGAAGGAGAAGCATCATGACCACGACCACGCACCCCGAGACCAGCATCAGCGCCGACCCGGCCGCGCCGGTCATCCACATCACCCGCGAGTTCAACGCCCCGGTGGACGCGGTGTTCCGCGCGCACGTCGACCCCGACCTCGTGGTGAAGTGGCAGGGCCCGCGCTACCTGGAGATGCGCGTGGAGCGGTGGGACGCGTCGACCGGCGGCGCCTACCGCTTCGTGCACAGCCACGGTGACGAGGAGTACCGGTTCTACGGTTCGTTCCACGAGGTCAGGCCCGGTGAGCGGATCGTGCAGACGTTCACGTTCGAGGGCTTTCCGGACGGCGTCTCGCTGGACACCCTGACGTTCGAGGACCTGGGCGACGGCCGGACCCGGCTGCACGGCGCCAGCGTGTTCGCGACGACGGAAGCCCGCGACATGATGCTGGCCAGCGGCATGGAGACCGGGGTGGTCGAGGGGTACGAGCGGCTGGACGAGATGCTCGCCGAGGGCTGAGCGACCGCTCTTCGCCCCGCAGGCCGCACGGGCTGCGGGGCGGCCTCGTGCCCGCGGTCAGCCGAACCAGCGCGCGGCGACCTGCCGGAGCTCGTCCTGGTCCGGGTGTGCGTCGTCCGACGCCCACGCCACGTAGGAGTCGGGGCGGAGCAGCAGGGCGGTGACGTCGGTGTCCGCCTCGGTGCGGACGACCTCGACGCCGTCGGCGCGCAGGTCGCCGCTCCCCGTCAGATCGATCAGCAGCGGCCGCGCCGTCCTGACCAGCTCGGCGAGCCGGACCGTGCCGGCCGACGTGCGCAGGTCGAGGTCGGGGGCGGGCAGGCCGGCCAGCGGGTGGGCGTCCTCGCCGACCGGGTAGCGGACGTCCGCGCCGGCGACCAGGTCGGCCACCACCCGCACGACACCCGGCTGGGCGAGCAGCTCGCCGAACAGCCGGCGCAGCCCGGTCACGTCCTCGCCCGGTGACAGCAGGGCGGACTGCGCCTGCGAGTAGGTGATGGTCCGGTCGGCGACCGGTCGGCGCTCGGCCTCGTAGGTGTCGAGGACGTCGGCGGCGCCGTTGACCGCCGCGGCGAGCTTCCAGCCCAGGTTCACCGCGTCCTGGAGGCCGACGTTGAGGCCGGTGCCGCCGGCGGCGAACACGTGGGCGGCGTCGCCGACCAGGAACACCCGACCGTCGCGGTACCGCTCGGCGACCCTGGTGTTGCCGCCGTTGAGCCTGCGCAGCACGTGCGGGCCGGCGCCGGGTGGCGGGCCGAGCGGCACGTCGACGCCCAGCACGCGGGCGACGCTGGCGCGCATCTCGTCCAAGCTCATCGGAGCGGTCGCTGCCGGCTCGTCCCACTCCGTGGTGGCGACGAGCGGTGGGCGGCCGGGCAGCGGCGCGTAGGAGAAGCCGCCGCGGGCGGTCCGGACGGGCAGGAACGGCAGGACGGGGCCGTGGCCGGGCACGTCCAGCGCGCCGGTCGCGGGGTCGAGCCGGTCCGGCGGCACGGTCACGTGCGCGGTGCGGGTGGTGGACCGGTCGTAGGTGACGCCCGGGAAACCGATGCCGGCGGCCTTGCGGACCGGGCTGTGCGCGCTGTCGGCGCCGACGACGTACCGGGTGCGCAGCTCGTAGGGCCCGTCCGGGCCGTCGACGGTGAGCGTGACGCCGTCGGCGTCCTGGACGAGCCCGGTGAACTCGTGGCCGCGGCGGAGCTCGACGCCCAGCTCGGTCGCGCGTTCTTCGAGGACCCGGACGGTGGCCGCCTCGGGCACCGGGAGGTTGTAGATCGGGCTGTCGGCGAGGAGGCCGAGGTCGAGCGGCATCGCGGCGAACATGAAGTAGCTGCCGTTGGGCGCCGGCGGGCCGGGCTGCCCGCTGAGCCGCTCGAACAGGCCGCGGCGGTCGACCAGGCGGACGACCTGGCCGACCAGGCCGTTCGACCGGGGTTCCGCGGCGGGTTCGAGGAGGCGTTCCAGCACGACCGGCCGGACGCCTCCCAGGGCGAGCTCGCACGCGAGCATGAGCCCGTTCGGTCCACCGCCGACGATGACCACGTCCATGGCGTCACTCCTCTGCTTCGGGTGTTTTCGGGCATGCCGGGGGAGCCCGTCGGGCGGGCGTCGGTCTGCGGGGCGGACGGCGCGGTCAGCGCGGGGCGGGCAACCCGGCGCGGATCTGGTCGAAGACCTCGCGCAGCAGTGGTGTGATCGACCCGGCGGGGTTCCGGGTCCACCGGGTGAGCGCGGCGCCCAGGCCCGCGCTGACCACGGCGGCGACGATCCCCGGGTACAGGTCGCCGGGGTCGGTGCCGGTGCGCTCGGCGATGGCGGCGGTCAGCTCGTCCTGCGCGGCGGCGTGGGCGCGGAACACCTCGTACTGCACGGCCGGCTCGGCGAGCAGCTGCTGCAGCGCGTCGGGGTAACCGGACGGCGCCGGGGCGCTGCCCGGCGGTGGCTCGAACTGCCCGGCGACGGCGTCGACGAGCGCGTCCCAGAGCGGTTCGTCGGCCGGGCGGTCGCGGAGGGCCTCGGCGATGCGCCGGCCCCGCTCGACGTGGGTGGCGACGATCGCCTCGGCCTTGTTGGCGAAGTAGTTGCGGAAGGTCCGCTCGGACACGTTCGCCGCGGCGGCGATGTCCTCCACCGAGACGTTGTCCCACCCGCGTTCCAGGGTGAGCCGGATGGCGGCCTGGCTCAACGCGAACCGCGTCTCCCGCTTCTTGCGCTCACGCAGCCCTTCCGTCGCCATGCGGATCAGCCTAGCGAAACTTTCCGGATCTGCAAACTTGCCGATCCGGAAAGTTTTGTCGGTGAGGCTCGGGTCTCACGAACCGTCGGGTCGCATCGCCGAGCGGGCGAGGCGGGCGAGGCCGGCGCGCATCCGCCGTTCGCCGAGTTCGGGCAGGAGCGAGGCCACGTGTTCCGCGGCCAGTGCGGCGAGCAGGGCGTGGGCGGTGTGGTCGGGGTCGGGTGTGGTGTCGAGCAGGATCGCCGCGTGGCGGTGCCAGAACCGGTAGGCCCCGATCCGGTACCGGGCGCCGGGCACCGCGGTCTCCGACATCCGGACCAGGGCCAGGTGTTCCAGCAGGTAGTCGAGGTAGGCGTCGATGAACGCGACGAGGCGTTCGACGGGCGGCGCGCCGGGGCCGAGCGGCGGTGGTCCGTGCAGGATCGCCTCTTGGAGCACGCGTTCCCGGGTGTCCAGCAGGGCGGCGGCCAGTCCGGACTTGTCGCCGAAGCGGCGGAACAGGGTGCCCTTGCCGACGCCGGCGGCGGTCGCCACCTGGTCCATGGACACCGCTTCGACGCCGTGCTCGGCGAAGAGTCGGGCGGCGGCCTCCAGGACGGCGACGCGGTTGCGCGCCGCGTCCGTTCGCTCCTTGGGTGGCGGGGTGCGCAGCAGTTCCAGGGGGATTGCAGAACCGGACTGCGGTCCGCTATCGTCGTGAGGCACAAGCGGACTATAGTCCGATTCTCTTCCGGAAGGCAGTGGGATGACCGCACTCATCACCCGCGACGAGCTGAAGGCAGCGATCGACGCGGGCACCGTGACCGTCCTCGACGCGCTGGGCGGCGACTACTACGCCAAGCGGCACCTGCCCGGCGCGCTCGCGCTGGTCCTGGCCGACGTCGACACCCTGGCGCCGGCCCTGCTCCCCGACCGCGACGCCGCGATCGTCACCTACTGCTCGAACCCGGCGTGCCCCAACAGCGGGCAGGTCGCCGACCGGCTGACCGCGCTCGGCTACACCGACGTCCGCAAGTACCGCGAGGGCATCGAGGACTGGACGGAGGCCGGCCTGCCCACCGAATCCGCCTGAGGGTCCACGCGGACGAGGACTCCGGGGGGCCGTGGTCCGGCCGCGGCCCCCGGACGGGTCAGTGGCTCGGGGTGAGCTCGCCGGCGTCCGGTGCGACGTCGGCGCCGTGGGACCAGAGCCGGGCGTAGTGGCCGTTGGCCTCGAGCAGCTCGGCGTGGGTGCCCTGCTCCACGATCCGGCCCTCGGACAGGACCACGATCCGGTCGGCGCGGGCGGCGGTGGCCAAGCGGTGGGCGACGACGAACGTGGTCCGGGCCCCGGCCAGGTGGTCGCTGGCTTCCAGGACCGCGGACTCCGTGGCGGGGTCGAGGGCGGCGGTGGCCTCGTCCAGCAGCAGGATCGTCGGCTGGACCAGCTCGGCGCGGGCCAGCGCGACCAGTTGGCGCTGGCCGGCGGACAGGCCCTGGCCGCGCTCGCCCACCTGCTGGTGGAACGCGTTGGGCAGGGCGGCCACCACGGGCATGGCGCCGACGGCCCGGACCGCCGCCTCGATCTCGGCCCTGGTCGCGTCGGGCTTGCCGTAGGCGACGTTCTCCGCGATGTCGCCGCCGAACAGGTGCGCCTCCTGCGGGACGATGCCCAGCCGTTGGCGCAGCGCCGCCAGGTCGTAGGAGCGCAGGTCCACGCCGTCGACCAGCACCGCGCCCTCGGTGGCGTCGTAGAACCTCGCCACCAGCTTGACCAGGGTCGACTTGCCCGCACCGGTCGCGCCCACGAAGGCGACGGTCTCGCCCGGCGAGACGTGCAGCGAGATGTCCTCCACCGCGGGACGGGTGGTGCCCTGGTAGGCGAACGTGACGTTGCGCAGCTCCACCTCGCCGCGCAGGTGGGGCACCGGCACGGGGTCGTCGGCCGGCGGGACGGTGGTCGGGGTGCGCAGCAGGTCGCCGATGCGGCTCAGGCCCACCCTGGCCTGCTGGTAGCCGTCGAACACGCCCGAGAGCTGGTACAGCGGCGAGAAGAACAGGCCCAGGTACAGCACGAACGCCAGGAGCACGCCGGGGGACAGGGTGCCCTCCGCCACGCGGTACGAGCCGACCACGAGGATCCCCGCCTGCGCGACGCCGGAGAGCAGCGACAGGAACGGGAAGTAGGTGGCGATGTACCGCTGCGCCCGGATGCGGGAGCGGCGGTAGGCGTCGCTGCGCTCGGCGAACGCCTCGGCCGACCGCGCCTCCCGCGTGTACGCCTGCGACACGCGCAGCCCCGAGACGTTCTCCTGGAGGTCGGCGTTGACCGCGCTGACGCGTTCGCGCGCCTCCGCGTAGGCCGCCGACGAGAGGCGCTGGAAGACCACCGTCGCGATCAGCAGGATCGGCAGCACGCTCAGCGCCACCAGCGCCAGGCCCGGATCGGTGACGACCAGGGCCACCGCGATGCCGACGACGGTCAGCACGCTGATCACGAACGTGGTCAGGCCGGTCTGCAGGAAGCTGGACAGGGCGTCCACGTCGGTGGTCATCCGGGTCATGATCCGGCCGGCCATCTCGCGCTCGTAGTAGTCCAGCCCGAGTCGTTGCAGGTGGGCGTAGCTGCGCACGCGCAACAGGTACAGCAGGCGCTCGCCGAGCCGGGAGGTCATGACGGTGCCCGCCGCCGCCGACACCCAGCCCAGCACGACCAGCGTGAAGCTGATCGCGGCGGCGGTCCAGAGCCAGCCGACCTGGCCGCCGACGACGCCCTTGTCGATGCCCAGGCGCACCAGGTTCGGCGAGGCGACGGCCAGCGCGGTGTCGATCAGGAGGAGACCGCCCACGCCCAGCATCGTCCAGCGGACGGGCCGCAGCAGGGTGCGCAGGCGGAAGCCCGGGTCGGGGGCGCGCGGGTCCTCGCCGTTCAGGGTCGGCACGTCGTCGGCGGGCGGCAGGGAGTGGACGCGGGCCATCAGCTCCGGGGTGGGCGGGGTGCCGCCCAGCAGCGCCGACGTGCCACCGCCGCCCCGGGAGACCTTGGCCGCGCCGACGGCCCGGTTCGCCGCGCGCACGGCCAGGTCGTCGTCGTCGCTCTCGGGCCAGAGGTCCGGGGTCGTGCCGTCCGGGCCCGGTTCCAGCCTGGCGTCGGCACGGGGGTCGACGTGCTCGATCGCCTCGCCCGGTCCGGCGAGGAGCTCGCGGTAGAGGCGGCAGCGCTCCCGCAGCTCGGCGTCGGTGCCGACGTCGACCACCCGGCCCGCGTCCAGCACGGCGATGCGGTCGGCCAGCGCGAGCGACGACCGCCGGTGCGCGATCAGGAGCGTCGTGCGCTCGGCGGTCACGGCGGCCAGCGTGCGGTGGATCGCCGCCTCGGTGGCGTTGTCCACGGCCGAGGTCGCGTCGTCCAGGACCAGGACGCGCGGGTCGGAGAGCAGGGCGCGGGCCAGGGCGACGCGCTGGCGCTGACCACCGGAGAGGGTCAGGCCGCGCTCGCCGACCACGGTGTCGTAGCCGTCCGGCAGGGCTTGGACGAACTCGTGCGCCTCGGCCGCCCGCGCCGCCGCCTCCACCTGCTCGTCGGAGGCGTCCGGCAGGCCGTAGGCGATGTTCGCGCGGACGGTGTCGGAGAAGAGGAACGCCTCCTCGAACACCGTGCCCACGGTCCGGCGCAGGGAGGACAGCCGCAGGTCCCGGACGTCCACCCCGCCCACCGACACCGCGCCCTCGTGCACGTCGTAGAACCGGGGCAGCAGGAGCGAGACGGTCGACTTGCCGGAGCCCGCGGTGCCGACGACCGCGAGGGTCTCGCCCGGTTCCACGCGCAGGGACACGCCCGAGAGCACCGGTTCGCTGCGCGTGTAGCCGAACGTCACGTCCCGCAGCTCGACGGCCACCGGACCGGCGGGCACTTCGCGGTCGCCGTCCACGACCGTCGGCTGCGAGTCGACCAGCTCGTACACGCGCTCCACGCCGGCCCGCGCCAGCTGCGCCGTCACCATCAGGCTCGCCAGCAGGCGGGTCGGGCCGACGAGGGTGGCCACGTAGGTCGCGAACGCCAGGAACGTGCCGAGGGTGACCTCCCCGCGCAGCGCCATCCAGCCGCCGAGCGCCAGGACCGCCACCTGGCCGAGGTAGGGCAGGGCGTTCAGCGTCGCGGACGGGCGGGCGGTCAGGCGGGCCGCGCGCATCCGCTCGGCGAACAGGAGCTTGGCGCGGGACTCCAGCCGGGAGACCTCGCGGGCCTCCTGGCCGAACCCCTTCACCACGCGCACGCCGGTGACGGTCTCCTCCACGTGCTGCGCCACGTCGGCCGCGCGCTGCTGGGCCGACCAGGTGGCCGGGAAGAGCGTCAGCCTGCTGCGCGCCGCGACCACCCCGACGGCGGGGGTGATCACCAGCGCGATCACGGTCAGCAGCGGCGACAGCCAGAACATCGCCACGATCGCCGCGACCGCGAACACGACCGTGCCGAACGCCAGCGGCGTCATCGACAGCAGGCTGTTGACCAGCTGGAGGTCGGTGATCGAGCGGGACACCACCTGGCCCGTGCGCAACGCGTCCTGCTTGGGCCCGTCCAACCGCTGCACCGCGCCGAACACGGCCTGCCGCAGGTCGTGCTGCACGTCGACGGCCAGCCGGCCGCCGAGGAACCGGCGCACGAACGCGGTGCCGAAGGTCAGCAGCTCCAAGCCGACCAGGACGATCGCGAGCCAGGTCAGGCGGTCCGTGCGGCCGGCCATCGCGTCGTCGACGGCGACCTTGATCAACAATGGACCGACGGCCTGCAACCCGACGCCGACGACGGCGGCGAGCACCGAGAGCACCACGAGGGCGCGGTGCTGCCAGCACGCCTTGGCGAGCCTGCGGATCCAGCCGTCGGGAGAAGTCACGAGGTCCAACATAGGTCGGACCACCGACGGTGTCGGCCCCCCTGGAGGTGACGAAGGCCGCCCCGAACCTTCGGGGCGGCCTCCGTCAGCCGATCAAGAACACGCGATCAGGTGATGTCCTTGCGCTGAGTGGCCGCCCAGCCGCCGAGGAAGAACAACGCCGTCCAGACGAGGAAGACCAGGCCGCTCAACCACCAGTCGAACGCGCCCAGCGCGCCCGCGATCGCCCGCAGGAACTCGACCATGTCCTCCGGCACGACGCCGGCGTTCGACAGGAACAGCGACGACGCCACCGAGCCGGTCATGCCGTTCACCGCGCCGTTGGGCAGGAAGCCGATGATCTCCGGCAGGCCCTGCGACGCCAGCACGAGCTGGATGCCGTTCTCCACGATCAGCATGTAGAGCAGCAGCACCACGGTGGTGCCGACGACGCTGGTCATCAGCGCGCCGACGCCGACGCCGAACATGGTCATCAGGATCGACGACAGCACGCCGACACCGGCCAGCGCGAGCCAGCCGCCGGCGTCGGGCAACGAGCCCGAGTTCGAGGTCAGCGCGATGCCGATGCTCACCGACGCGACGATGGCGATGCCGAAGATCGCGCCCCACAGGATGTAGACGATCATCTTCGCGGCCAGCGCGGAGACCCGGTTGGGCGAGGTCAGGAACGTCGTGGTGATCGTCTTGCGGTTGATCTCGTTCGCGATCGCCAGGCCGCCGAAGATCATCGGGAAGATCGTCGCCACGTTGATGCTGCGGGCGATCCCGAACACCGACATCTGCCACTGCGACGGGTCCACGTTGAGCAGCGCGGTGAGCTCCGCCGCCTCGTCGTTGTTCATGATGTCCGAGACGGTCTTGAAGATGGCCCCGGTGCCGAGCGCCCAGCCGAACGCGAGCAGCACGGTCGGGATCATCAGGCCCCACCACAGGCCCGTGGTGGTCGTCTTGCGGAACTCCGACTTGATCAGGTTGCCCATCACGCACCGCCCCCGAGGCCGCCCTGACCGTGTTGCTGTCCGTACGGATTGTCCTGCGGCGGCGGCTGGGACCCCGGTGGTGGCGCCTCGTAGCCCTGCGGGGGCTGTTGGTACTGCTGCTGGTACTGCTGCTCGTAGCCGGGCGGCTGCTGGTAGCCCGGCGGCGGCTGCTGCTGGTAGCCCTGCGGCGGTGTCTGGTACGGCTGCTGGTAGCCGGCCGGTAGCTGCTGCTGGTACCCGGCGGGCGGCTGCTGCTGGTAGCCGCCGGGTTGGGCGTACTGGCCCGGCGCCGCGTACTGGCCGTTGGTGAGCTGGAAGAACAGCCGCTCCAGGTCGACCTTCTCCTCCTGGATGCCGTAGACCGACACACCCGCCTTCAACGCGGTGTCGGCGACCTGCCTGGCCTCCACGCCGGTCACCGCGATGCGGCCGTCCGGCAGCTGCTCGATCGCGCTGATCCCGTCCTCGCGCAACGCCGCGACCAGCGCGCCGGTGTCCGACGGCTGCACGAGCACGCGGCCCTGCTGCTGGTCGCGCAGCTGGTCGAGCGAGCCGTAGTACATGGTCTGACCGCGGCTGATGACGACCACCTGGTCGACGGTCTGCTCGACCTCCGCCAGCAGGTGGCTGGAGATCAGCACGGTCCGCCCGCTGCGCGCGTAGGACTGCAGGAACGTCCGCAGCCACGCGATGCCCTCCGGGTCGAGCCCGTTGGCCGGCTCGTCGAGCACCAGGATCTGCGGGTCGCCGAGCAGCGCGGTGGCCAGGGCCAGCCGCTGCTTCATGCCCAGCGAGAACCCGCCCGCCTTGCGGTCGCCGGCCGCGCCGAGGCCCACCAGCTGGAGCACCTGGTCGGCGCGCGAGTCCGGCACGCCGATCGCGGCCGCGTAGACCCGCAGGTGGTTGCGCGCCGTGCGCTTGGGGTGGAAGCCCTGCGCCTCCAGCACCGCGCCGACCACCCGCGCCGGGTTGCCGAGCTGGGCGAACGGCCTGCCGTTGATCAGTCCGGTGCCCGCGGTCGGGGTCACCAGGCCGAGCAGCATGCGCAGCGTCGTCGTCTTGCCGGCCCCGTTGGGGCCGAGGAAGCCGGTCACCGAACCGGGTTCCACCGTGAAGCTGAGATTCTGCACCGCTGCGACCGGACCGAACTGCTTGGTCAAGTTCTGCACCACGATGCGGCCACTGCCGTCGTGCACGCGTCCCTCCCGAGTACTCCTACCGGGCGTCATCCTGCCCTAGGAGGGTCACTCGGGGAGGGCATGCCGCGGTTTCGACGCGACCCTGGGTATCTCGGCCGTCGTCTCGACCTCCTTCGAATGTCGCAGCGTGCGCAGCGGACGGCGGCGTTCGCGGTGCGGCAGGCCGTCGCCGATGAGGTGCTGGTGGGCCATCGTCCACACCTGGCACGGCCACTTCTTGTGCCGCAGGATGCCGGGGCACGCGCCGCAGCGGCCGTCCGGATCCGGTTGGTGCACGGTCAGCAGCAGCCGCCAGCCGTCGGCCAGGCGGTGGATCTCGGACCGCGCGAGCGGCACGAGGGCGTCCGCCTCGCCGGTCTCGGCGGCCTCGTCCAGCAGCGCCAGCCGGCGCATCACGGCGGCCCGCAGCGCTTCGTCCACGGCCGTCACATCCTGTCGGCGACTTGGTCGAGCAGGCGGTGCAGCCTGCGCGTCTGCGTGACGGACATCACGGCGGACTCGCCGGGCGGCGCGACCAGCAGAACTCGGTCGTCCTCGACGAGCACGGTCATCGACCGGTCCCGCCCGAACGGGTCGTGGCAGTCGATCCAGCCCTCGGGTTCAGCCATCTGCGCTCCGATCGGAGGTGGCGCGGCAGAGCGCCGCGCGAGCGGACGACCCCGCCGGGTAGCCGCGGGGTTCCCGCCCTGTGCATCGGTCGCGGGGCCGTCGTGACTTACCCGTTATCACCCAAGTTCACTCGATTGCTTGAGTTTGGGCACAGCGCGTCGCCACCGCCGGGTGGGAATCTCGGCCGGATCGGTGGGGTCACTGGGCAGCGACCCCCGTTCCCGGCTAAGATTGGCGACGCGGCCCGCTCCCAGTGACCCCCAGGCTGGTTGAGCGGGCCGTCTTTCTTTCGCCGAAGGGCCCCGCTCACAGCACGTGAGCGGGGCCCTTCGCGGTGGGTCCTCAGAAGTCGAGCGGCGTGTGGGTCATCCCGTGCGCCTGCGCGACCGGCAGGTTGGTCAGCAGGCCCTCGTGCGCGTTCAGGCCGAGCGCCAGCGACGCGTCCGCCCGCAGCGCCGCCTCCCAGCCCTGGTCGGCCAGCGCGACGGCGTACGGCAGCGTCACGTTGGTCAGCGCGTAGGTCGACGTCCGCGGCACGGCGCCGGGCATGTTCGCCACGCAGTAGAAGACGGTGTCGTGCACCTGGTAGGTCGGGTCGGCGTGCGTGGTCGGGCGCGAGTCGGCGAAGCAGCCGCCCTGGTCGATCGCGATGTCCACCAGGACGGAGCCGGGCTTCATGTCGGCGACCAGCTCGTTGCTCACCAGCTTCGGCGCCTTCGCGCCGGGCACCAGCACCGCGCCGATGACCAGGTCGGCCTCGCGGACGGCCTGCTCGACGGAGTACCGGTTGGACGTCACGGTGCGCAGGCGGCCCTGGTAGAGGGCGTCGATGTGGCGCAGCCGGTCCACGTTGGTGTCCAGGATCTGCACGTCCGCGCCCATGCCGACGGCGATCGCCGCCGCGTTCAGGCCCGCCACGCCGCCGCCGATCACGACCACCCGCGCCGGGTGCACGCCGGGCACGCCGCCGGGCAGCACGCCGCGCCCGCCGGACGGCTTCATCAGCGAGAACGCGCCCACCTGCGGCGCGAGCCTGCCCGCCACCTCGGACATCGGCGCCAGCAGCGGCAGCGCGCCGTTCGCGGTCTGCACGGTCTCGTAGGCGACGGCGGTGGTGCCCGAGTCCAGCAGCGCCTGCGTCAGCGGCCGGTCGGCGGCCAGGTGCAGGTACGTGAACAGGACCTGGCCCTTGCGCAGCCGCGGGTACTCCTCGGCGATCGGCTCCTTCACCTTGAGCACCAGGTCGCCCTCGGCCCACACGTCGTCCGCGCCCGCCAGCACCTTCGCGCCCGCGGCCAGGTACTCCTCGTCGGTGATGGCCGAACCGAGGCCCGCGCCGGCCTCGACCACCACGTCGTGGCCGCGCTGCGTCAGCTCGTGCGCGCCCGCCGGGGTCAGCGCGACGCGGTACTCGTGGTTCTTGATCTCGCGGGGGACGGCGATCCGCACGGTGGGCTCCTTCGGCCGTTGTTACACCAAAGGTCCGGTAACGGGTATTCGGTGTCATCGTGCGGCCGGCACGAACGCACCCTTGCGCCACTGTGCTGATCGAACAAGCCCGACGGTGCGTTGACACCCGTCGGGCCCGGCACCTAGCGTGCGGGCCAACCAACTGAACATCGGCCGCGGCGCGCCAGGAGCGCCGGAACCCGCGCGGGAGAGACCTCGGTGAACGTGCCGGGGCGCCGAAGGAGCAAGTACCCCGCACACTCTCAGGCAGCGAGAACCGCTCGGGTGAGGCGACTCTGGAAAGCGCGCAAGTCCGCGCACCCACGGTGCAAGCCGCCGCTCCGGCGTCGGTGAAGCTCTCAGGTCCCAGGACAGAGTGGGGCTCTGGTGGACCTTGCCGTGAGGGAGCGCTGTCGTGACTTTTCCGGACAACCTGCTGTACACGCCCGAGCACGAGTGGGTGGACTGGGCGCCGGGTACCCAGGAGCCCGTGGCGGTCGGCATCACGTCGTACGCGGCGGAGTCGTTGGGTGACATCGTGTTCGTGGAGCTGCCCGAGGTCGGCGCCGTGGTGAAGTCGGGCGAGGTGTGCGGCGAGCTGGAGTCGACCAAGTCGGTCAGCGACCTGTACGCGCCGATCAGCGGCGAGGTGGTCGAGGTCAACCGGGCCGCGGTCGACGACCCGTCGTTGATCAACAACGACCCGTACGGGGCCGGGTGGCTGTTCAAGGTGGCCGTGACGGACGCGTCCGGGTTGCTGACCGCGGCGAAGTACGCGGAACTGACCGGGGACTGACGTCATGGCGATCAGCGTGTTCGACCTGTTCTCCGTGGGCATCGGACCGTCGAGCTCGCACACGGTGGGCCCGATGCGCGCGGCGATGATGTTCGCGCAACGGCTGCGGCCCTCGTTGGCCTCGGTCGACCGGGTGCACGTGGAGCTGTTCGGGTCGCTCGGCGCGACCGGGCACGGGCACGGCAGCCCGAAGGCGGTGGTGCTGGGCCTGGAGGGCAGCCGGCCGGAGGAGGTCGACCCGGAGGAGGCCGAGCGGCGGCTGGCGGAAATCCGGGCCACCAGGCGGCTGCGGCTGGCCGGGGTGCGGGAGATCGCGTTCACCGAGGACGCCGATCTGGTGATGCACCGGCGGAAGTCGTTGCCGCTGCACCCCAACGGCATGAGCTTCACCGCCCACTCGGGTGACGTCGTGGTCGACTCGGCGGTGTACTACTCCGTCGGCGGCGGGTTCGTGGTGGACGACACGGCCACCGGGGCGGACCGGATCAAGCCCGACGAGACGCCGGTCGGGCACCCGTTCCGGACCGGTGACGAGCTGCTGGCGCGGTGCCGGGAGACCGGGCTGTCGATCAGCGAGGTGATGCTGGCCAACGAGCGGTCGTGGCGCGACGAGGAGTCGGTGCGCTCGGGGCTGCTGCGCATCTGGGACGTGATGCAGGAGTGCGTCGAGCGCGGCTGCACGCGGACCGGGGTGCTGCCCGGCGGCTTGAAGGTGCGGCGGCGGGCGGCCGAGATGCGGCAGCGGATGGCCGCCGAGCACTACGCCACGGACCCGTTGCGGGTGATGGACTGGGTGACCCTGTTCGCGCTGGCGGTGAACGAGGAGAACGCCGCGGGTGGCCGCGTGGTGACCGCGCCGACCAACGGCGCGGCCGGCATCGTGCCCGCGGTGCTGCACTACTACACCCGCTTCGTGCCGGGCGCGTCCGACGACGGTGTGGTGCGGTTCCTGCTGACGGCGGGTGCGGTCGGCGTGCTGTTCAAGGAGAACGCGTCGATCTCCGGAGCCGAGGTCGGGTGCCAGGGCGAGGTCGGCTCGGCGTGCTCGATGGCGGCCGGCGGGCTGGCCGAGGTGCTGGGTGGCACGCCGGAGCAGGTGGAGAACGCGGCCGAGATCGCCATGGAGCACAACCTGGGGCTGACGTGCGACCCGATCGGGGGACTGGTGCAGATCCCGTGCATCGAGCGCAACGCGTTGGCGTCGATCAAGGCGATCACGGCGGCGCGGATGGCGTTGCGCGGCGACGGCTCCCACTTCGTGTCGCTGGACAAGGTCATCAAGACCATGCGTGAGACGGGCAAGGACATGAAGGTCAAGTACAAGGAGACCGCGCGCGGCGGCCTGGCCGTGAACGTCATCGAGTGCTGATAACCGGCCGCTGACCAGGGCGGATGGCTTCCATCGCTGCTCGATGGTTCTCGCCACTGCCTGACGTCCCACGGCCTGGAGACGGCCTGATCTTGAGCCGCACCTGACGGGCTCCACCTCGTAACGCGGGGTGGAGCCCGTTCGCGCGTCTTCGGCCTGAACCTCGATGCCGCACAACACTTCTCGACCACGCGATCGTCCCGACTGCTGCTGCTGCCAGCTGTCGCGCCCTCAGGTCGGCGCGCCTTGATCCAGCACAGCAGAATTCAGCAGCGGCTACGGGAGGAGGTTCACGCCGTCGTGAGCGCGAGTGTGCAATTCGGACTCGAACGCGTCGGTTACTCGCACCGCGTAGGCCGGTGACATCGCTTCGCGGACTTCGTCCAGCGTCATCCAACGAACCTCGGCTGCTTCGGTGGTGGCCTGGTCGGGCTCGTCCAGCGGGGTGCAGCGGTAGACCAAGGCCACGATGGCGCGTCGCATGTTCTTGTAGACGCCGGTCAAGCGTTCGACCTGGACCGAGATGCCGGTCTCCTCAAGGACCTCTCGCCTGAGGCCGTCTTCGAACGTCTCGGCCGGCTCGAGCACTCCGCCGGGTGGCTCCCAGTGGCCGTTGTCCCTGCGCCGGATGACGAGCACCTGCCCCGAATCGTTGACCACGACTCCGGCGACGCTGACCGAATGGCGGGGTGTGCGGCCCATTCTTCCGGTTTCCTTGATCTTCGCGAGGGTGCTGCTCCGCTGTGACGGCCTGGGGACGGCCAGTAAGACGTCTTGGCGGCATTCGTGCTGGTCAGGGTGTTGCGCAATGAAGGTCAAGGACAAGGAGACGGCCCGCGGCGGCCTCGCCGTGAACGTCATCGAGTGCTGAACCGAGGCCGGGGCTGCCCTTGCGGAGGGCGGGCCCGGCCTCGGTCACCCCGACCAGCCCGGCATGGTCAGCTCGTCGTCGTGGACCGCCCACGCGGGCGGGCCTTCGGGTGCGGCGAGGACGTCGACGCCGTACGGGAGGTAGTCGTTCGTCGTGTGCCGGGCGGTGAAGCCGACGGCGGTCAGGATGGTGATGACGGCGTCGGCCATGGCCTGCGACACGGCTCCCTGCCGGTGCAGGGCCGGGTGGTCCAGGTGCTTGTGGCGCAGGGCGTCGACCGCCACCCGGCTGAGCCGGGGGCTGGGCCGCCAGTCCGCGTGCACCACGCCGTCGTCCGGCTCCCACATGGTCACCCGGACCGTGACGCCGCACTGCAGGTCCGGCGCCAGCCCCTCGTGCGACAGGGGCAGGCCGGCGGCGGCCAGTTCGTCGCGCGCCTGCCGGGCCAGGCGCTCCAACTCCGCCCGCGCGGTCAAGGCAGCACCGACTCGATGGCCTTGACGACCGCCTCGTCCTCCGGCTCGGTCCGCGGCCGGAACCGGGCGACGACTTCGCCGGACGGGGCGAGCAGGAACTTCTCGAAGTTCCACTGCACGTCGCCGGCCGCGCCGTCGAGGTCCGCGAACGACGTCAGCTCGGCGTACAGCGGGTGCCGGGACGGGCCGTTCACCTCGACCTTCTCGAACAGCGGGAACGTCACGCCGTACGTGGTGGAGCAGAACGTGGCGATCTCCTCCGCCGTGCCCGGCTCCTGCCCGGCGAACTGGTTGCACGGGAACCCGACCACGGAGAACCCCTGCCCCGCGAACCGCTCCTGCAACCGCTCCAAGCCCTGGTACTGCGGCGTCAGCCCGCACTTCGAGGCGACGTTCACCACCAGCAAGGCCTTGCCCTCCAACGCGCCCAGGCTCGACGGCTCACCGGACAGCGTGCGCAGCGGGATGTCGTGGATGCTCATGGCTGCGAGGCTACGTGCCGCTCGACGAGCGCCCGCAGGGCCGCCATCTCCGCCGCCAGCGCGGCCCGCCCCGCCGCCGTCACGCCGACCCACGTCCGCGGCCGCTTGCCGTCGTACCCCTTCTCCACGGCCACCAGCCCGGCCTCCTCCAGCACGGCGATGTGCCGCGACAGGTTGCCCGCCGTCAGCTCCAAAGTGGACCGCAGGTAGCCGAACTCGACCCGCTTCGCCTCCGCCGCCACGGTGAGGATGCCCAGCCGGTGCCTCTGGTGCACCACGTCGTCCAGCGACGCGGTGGGGTGCTCAGCCACGCCGCAAGCCCACCACACCGCCCACGAGGAGCACCAACCCGGGCAGCACGACCACGCTGCCCAACGACCACGTGCCGGGGTCGACCGCGGCCGGCGGCGTGAAGCCGGCCGACACGCACAGCGCGACCAGGTACCCCGCCGTGATGGTGGTGAACCGGGTGCTGCGCTCCACCGCCGCCAGCACCACCAGGCCGAGGCCGATCGCGATGAACTGCCCGATCGGGCCCTGGTCGTACTGGAGCACCGCCGTGCCGAGCACCGCCGCGGCCGCCGTCGGCACCAGCGGCGCGCGGCGGCGCCACAGCACGGTGGCCACGGCCAGCACGATCAGCCCGATCGCCGTGCCCGACCACGGCCAGGAGGCGCCGACGCGGTGACCCGGCAGGACGACCGCCAGCACCACGCCGACCACCGGCGCGCTCAACCCGATCGCCAACGCGCCGAGGTAGCCCGCCGTGGACGTCTCGATGCCGACCCTCGCGCCGCGCCTGCGGTACCACCACGCCGTGGCGAGCCCGCCCACCACCAGCACGACCAGCCAGTACAGGCCGAGCAGCGTCGGGTGCCGCACCTCGGGGTGCGCGCCGAGCACCGTCAACGGGCTCCACGCCGCCGCGGCCCCCGGTGACGGCGCGTACAGGGGCACGGCCAGGAACGACGCGACGCCGAAGAACAGCAGCGGGAACGGGTAGGCGTGCCGGTCCTCCCGCGCCCGACGGCGCAGTTCGGCCAGGTCACCCAGCAGGTCTGCCACCCGGTCAGGTTTGCACCGCAAACCAACCGCGTCAACCGCGTGGCCGGAAGATCGTCACCACCACCCGCAGCCCGAGCAGCACGCTGATGACCAGCAGGTTGTAGCCGAACACCTGGAACAGCGAGAGGTCCGGCCCGACGTGCGGCCCGCCGTCCGCGCCCAGCAGCAGCACGGCCATCACGCCCGCCGTCGCGCCCAGCACGGTCAGCATCACCTGGTGCAGCAGCGAGACGATGAACTGCCGATCGCGCTCGTCGGCGAACAGCCGCATGTTCAGCCCCAGCCGACCCTGCTCCAACGCGCTGGAGATCCGGTCCGCCCGTCGTGGCAGGCGCCGCAGCATGGGCATCAGCGCGTGCAGCTCCTCGGTCACCGTGCGCTTCAGCGACTCCGGCGTGAGGTGCGCGCTGAACTGCTTGTCCGCGAACGACCGCGACTCGACCACGATGTTGAACCCCGGCGACAGCGCGGCCAGCGTGCCCTCCACCGTGGCCAGCGCCCGGAACACCGCCGCGATCTCCGGCGGGATGCTCAGCCCGTACCGGTAGACCAGCTTGAACAGGTCGCCGAACATCTCCACGTCCGGCCGCATCCCGGTGCTGAGGTGCCGTGCCATGAACTGCCCGAGCGCGCGCTCCAGCTGCTGCTCGTCGATCTCGTCCGGCCGGGCCACCAGCTCCAGCAGCGCGTCGCGCAGGCCGGCCGGGTCGCCGTGGTCGATGGCCAGCAGCAGCTTGCCCAGCGCCGCGCGCAGCTGCGCGTCGATCCGGCCGACGGAGCCGAAGTCCAGCATGCCGAGCCGGCCGTCACCCAGCAGCATGATGTTGCCGGGGTGCGGGTCGGCGTGGAAGACGCCGTTGAGCATCACCTGGCGCAGCAGCGCGTCCAGCAGCGTGCGGGCCAGCGCGTCCCGGTCCACCGACTCCAGGGACGCCGACCGCACGGGCGCGCCGTCCAGCCGCTGCATGACCAGCACGCGTGCCGTGCAGAGGTCCTCGTGCACGGCGGGCAGCACCACGTCGTTGCCGTCGGACGCCGCCCGCACGGCCGCCAGGTTGCGCGCCTCGACCCGGAAGTCCAGCTCCTCGCGCAACGCGGCGGAGAACCCGGCGGCCAGGTCGCGCACGCCGATCGCCTTGCCCCACCGGGTCTTGTCGTGCAACGTCGACGCGAGCCGGTTCACGATGTCCAGGTCGCCCTCGGCGACCCGCCGCACGCCCGGCCGCTGCACCTTCACCACCACGTCCTCGCCGGACTTCAGCCGCGCCCGGTGCACCTGCGCGACCGACGCGGCGGCGATCGGCCGCTCGTCGAACTCGGCGAACACCTCCTCCGGCGGCAGGCCCAGCTCGGCCACCAGCACCTCGCGCACCGCCGGCCACGGCGCGGCGGGCACCTTGTCCTGCAACAGCGCCAGCTCGTCGACCACGTCCGGCGGCAGCAGGTCCGGCCGCGTGGACAGCACCTGGCCGAGCTTGACGAACGTGACGCCGCCCTCCTCCAGCGCCAGCCGCAGCGACCGGGCCAGCCGGGTGTCGGTGCGCTCCCGGCCGCGCAGGTACGGCCCCAGGCCGTGGCGGAACGCGATCGCGGTGATCCGGGAGTAGCGGCGGGTGCGCGAGACCCGCCCGCGCAGCGCGCGCCACCACTCGGTCGGCGGCGGGATCGAGCCGGTCGGCACGACGATCTCGGCGAACGTGAGCAGCGCGATCATCATCAGCAGCGCGACGCCGATCTGCACGGTCGCCAGCGCGGGCGTGGTCTCCGGGCCCGGCATCGCGTTCAGCGCCGCCTCGCTCGCCGACAGGCCGACCATGCACGCGAGCGTCGTGCGGATGAGCCCGACGTGGAGCCCGAGGATGCGGCGCGCGGCCAGGGCCATGCCGAGCACCAAGGACAGGAACGTCACCGGAACGGCGATCGTGTACAGCAGGAAATCACCCATACGTCTTCCCCCAAGCGGTTCGCGCGGAGGATAGAACGGTCTGCCTGAGACGGTGCGCACCCAGAACCAGAGATCCGATCACTCGGATGGCTCAAGGAGGTGTTCACCCGGTAATGGTCTGGGCAGAGGGGTGCGGCGACCTCGTTTCACGAATGTGAAGAAGGTTGACGATCAGGTCCTCGGGTCCCTACGGTCGCCTGAGAGGTCCGAGGACCTTCGCAGGACCCCGTGGAGGGGCCACGACTTCGGCGGCGGTGTCGCGGGCCCTCCACGGGTTGCGCCCCTGCCGGGTCAGAAGTCGAACACCGGACCGGTCTGCGCGCGCATCACGCACGGGTTCGGGAACTCCGCCTCGAACGACCGCGTCTCGCCGCGCCACGTGCCGGACGCCGTGACGCGCACCGGGTCGTGCTCCAGCGTGCACAGGCCCTGGTCGGTCGACAGGCCGTCGATCTGTCCGTCCACACCGGACAAGGCGAGGCACGCCTCGTCCGCCCTGGGGTGCAGGCCGCCGGCGGGTTCGCAGGTCAGGTTCGACAACAGGAGCGATTCGCCGCGCTGCACGCTGAGCACGAAACTCGACTCCGGGTTGGTGAACGAGGGGATGAGCGCGGCGATCGCCGCGAACAGCGGGAGTGGTGCCATGCTCCACAGGGTGGCGGCCGATTACGGCTCAACTCCAGGCATCTCACCGGATCGTGTGGTTTCCGGCAAGATCGAACCGGTTCGGCGGGCCGGGGTTGCGGTACCCGTCGGTAGCGGCGGGTGTGTGACGTGGCTCACGGTCGAGGTGGGTCGCGCGCCCGTGCGGGCCAGGGTGGGTGGATGGCTTCCGAAGTGCGCCGGGTGGCGTTCGCCAGCTCCGCCGGGAACGCGGTCGAGCTGTACGACTTCCTGCTCTACGGCACCGCGTCCGCGCTGGTGTTCGACAAGCTGTTCTTCCCCTCCTTCGACCCCAGGATCGGCACGCTGCTGGCGTTCGCCACGTTCGGCGCGGGTTTCCTGGCCCGGCCGCTGGGCGGGGTGGTGATCGGTCACTTCGGCGACCGCATCGGGCGGCGGTCGATGCTGGTGCTGACGTTGACCGCGACCGGCTTGTGCACGGCGGCGATCGGGTTGCTGCCGACGTACTCCTCGATCGGGCTGGCCGCGCCGTTGCTGCTGGTCCTGCTGCGGGTGGTGCAGGGTTTCTTCCTGGGCGGCGAGCAGGGCGGCGCGACGTTGATGGCGGTCGAGCACGCGCCGGTCGGGCGCACGGGGTGGTACGGCAGCTGGACGTTCCTCGGATCGCCCGTCGGGTTGCTGCTGGCCAACGGCGCGATGGCGGCGTCGACCGCGGTGTCCGGCGACGCGTTCCTGAGCTGGGGCTGGCGGTTGCCGTTCCTGGCGAGCCTGGTGCTGGTCGGTGTCGGGCTGTACGTGCGGCTGTCGGTCGAGGAGAGCCCGGTGTTCCGCGAGGCGCGGGAGAAGGCGGGCGCGGTGCGGCTGCCGGTGGCCGTGGTGCTGCGCGAGTCGTGGCGGAAGGTGCTCCTCGGCGCGGGGGTGAACCTCGGGTTCAACATGTTCATCTTCGTGGTGGCGACGTTCGCGGTGTCGTACGGGACGCGTCAGCTGGGGATGGCGCGGGGGACGCTGTTGACCGCCGGGCTGATCGGCGCGTTCGCGCAGGCGTTGGCGATCCTGGTGTTCGCGCGGCTGTCCGACCGGGTGGGGCGGCTGCCCGTGATGCTCGGTGGGGCGGCGTTCCTGGGCGTGTTCGCGTTCCCGTTGTTCTGGCTGTTGGAGACGCGGTCGCCGGGGCTGGTGGTGCTGGCGATGGTGGTGGCGTTCGCCGGTTCGGCGGCGGTGTTCGGGCCGATGCCCGCCTACTACGCCGAGCTGTTCGGCACGCGGGTGCGGTACAGCGGGGTGTCGTTGAGCTACCAGCTGGGCGCCGTGCTGGGTGGTGGCCTGTCGCCCGTGATCGCGACGTGGCTCCTGGGCGTGACCCCGACCCACGACTCGTGGCCGATCTCCCTGTACCTGATCGTGGGGGCCCTGATCAGCGCCCTCTCCCTGCTCGCCATCGGCGAGACCCTCCGCCGCACCGCCTCCTGACCCGCGCGTGTCCTGCGTTCGGAACGCGGGACGCGAACGCAGGACACGCGCGGGGGTCAGAGGGATTTCAGGGTGCGGAGGGTGGTGGAGAGGTCCGGAGCGGGGGAGGTGGGGGGATTGGTGGTGTGCCAGGCGATGACGCCGTCGGGGCGGATCAGGGCGGCGCCCGCGGGGCCGATGCGGTAGCGCGTGGCCAGGGTGTCGGTGTGGTCGGTGATGGTGGGGACGTGCAGGGACGGCACGGCGGTATCGCGCCACTCGGGGTTCAGCGTGACGAGGGTCCAGGTGGTGAACAGGTCCAGAGTGGACACCTGGCGGCCGTGGTGGGTCACCACGACGTGCGGTGCGCGGAAGCCGGGGCGGGCGGACGGGGTGGCCGGGTCCTCCACCGGCGCCGGGTCGGTGTCGTCGATCAGCACGGCGTTCGAACGGCAGCGGTAGCCCAGGGTCAGGTGCAGGTGGTCGACCTCCGCCGGCACGTCCGGGCCCGCCAGGTGCGGCGCGAACCGCTGCACGTAGTTCGCGTACGACCCGTCCACCACCAGCTTCGCGTACGGCCGCCGTTCGGCCTCGTAGCTGTCCAGCAGCCCCTCACCGGCCTCGCCGTCGAGCACCTCCGCCAGCTTCCACGCGATGTCGTACCCGTCGCCGATCGCGGTGTTGCCGCCGAGCCCGCCGGTCGGCGGCGTCACCTTCGCCGCGTCACCGACCAGGAACACCCGCCCGGCCCGGAACCGGTCGCTCAGCCACGCCGCCATCTCCCACGCCGTGACCTCGAGGATCTCCGGCTCCAGGTCGGGCGCGTCCGTGGCGATCCGCAGCAGCTCGACGCACCGCCGCACGGGGTAGTCCGCCGCCGACTCGCGCGCCGGGTCGTACTCGATCGTGAACACGTTGCGCCGCGCGGTGTTCGTGCCGACGAACGCACCGGTGAACGCCGGGTTCCGCAGGTAGTACAACGTCAACTTGTCGGCCGCGATGTGCGAGGTCAGGTCCGCGTCGAACACCACGCCGACGTGGCTCGACAGCTCACCGGGGCCCTGCCGCCCGATGCCCGCCGCCGAGCGCACCACTCCGCGGTGCCCGTCGGCCCCGATCACGTAGTCCGCCCGGACGGTGTACTCGCCCCCGGCCGAGCGGACCCCCGCCGACACCCCGTCGTCGTCCTGCGCCAACGACACCAGCTCGGTCTCGAACAGCACCTCGGCGCCCAGTTCGCGCGCCCGCCGCAACAACACCGGCTCCACGTGGTCCTGGCTCGCCATGCCGGAGCGCTCGGGGCTGAGCGGGGTCTCCCACGTGTCGTCCTCGTGCACGATCGTGTGAAACACCCGCCCGCGCAGGCTCTCCGCGACCTTGATCACGAGCCCGCCGTCGAGCCCCGCGCCACCCGCCAGCACCTCGTCCGCGACGCCGGCCCGCCGCAGCACCTCCATCGTGCGGTGGGTCTGCCCCGTCGCCTTCGGGTGCGGCGACGTGCCCCGGTGCTTCGAGATCCCCAGCACCGAAACGCCCCGCTGCGCCAGGAACAACGCCGCGGTCAACCCGCTGAGCCCCGCGCCGACCACCAGCACCTGCACACGCCTGTCGTCTCTCATGACAAAGAATCTTAGTCACTGAGAGATTCGGCCGGCAAGACACCTAGGGCAGTGGGACGACCTCACCCGAACGCGCCGACGCGAACGCCGCCTCGACGACCTCCAGCCCGGCGACCGCGTCCGCCACCGGAACAGGGGCCTGACCAGCGGCGACGGCCGCGTAGAAGTCCTGGTACGCCCCCGGCTCCGTGTGCACCGGCTCCGTGCCGAGCACGCCCCACTGCTCCACCGCGTCCTCGCCCCACCCCTCCCCGCCGGGCACCTCGCCCGCCTTCAACGCCTCCTCCTGCGGGTCCATCCCGTGCTTCACGTACGCCGACCGGTCGCCCAGGACGCGGAACCGCGGCCCCGGCGACGCCGCCAACGCCGACGCCCACAGGTGCGACACGGCGCCGGACGAGTGGGTCAGCGCCAGGAACGCGTCGTCGTGCGCGCGGGCGCCGGCCCGCAACGTCCGCACCTCCGCGTACACGCTCGTCGGACGCCCGAACAGCGCCACCGCCTGGTCCACCAGGTGCGTGCCCAGGTCGAACACGATGCTGCCGAGGTCGGCCGGGTCGCCGGACTCCTTCCAGCTCCCCTTCACCTCCGGCCGCCACCGCTCGAACCGCGACTCGAACCGGTGCACCCGCCCCAACGCGCCCTCGCCGACCAGCCGCGCCACGGTGCGGAAGTCGCCGTCCCAGCGCCGGTTGTGGAACGGCGCCAGCAGCAACCCGCGTGCCGCCGCCAGGTCCGCCAGCTCCCGCGCCTCGCCGGCCGACGGCGCGAACGGCTTGTCCACCACGACGTTCAGCCCGTGCTCCAACGCGGCACGGGCGTGCGCGGCGTGCGACCGGTTCGGCGTGGTCACCACGACCAGGTCGAACTCGTCGGCCCGCCGCCACACCTCGTCCACCGACGAGATCAGCTCGGCCTCCGGGTAGCGGGACGACACCTCCGCCTGCCGTTCCGGGTTCCCGGTGACGACGGCGCCCAGCGCCAAGCCGGGCGTGGTGGACAGGAACGGTGCGTGGAAGGCGGCTCCGCCGAGCCCGTAACCGATCAGTGCGGTGCGCATGACCCGAACCCTAAGCGGCCCAAGACCGGGACGCCCTGTCGCGCGCGGTGTCTTCGGAGCGCCCGAAACCCCGTGCCCGACAGGTGCCCTCCGAGGTCGCCGACGCCGTTCCCGGCGCCGGCGACCAGCGCGTGGCGACCTCACGGCCGCGACGCGTGCATCATGGAGTTCGGCCAGGTGTCGAAACCGGTCGGCGAACCGCTCAGAACCCGGCCGTGATCCGGGTGAACTCCCAGTCCGCCTGCGGGATGCCGCTGCAGTTCGACGCGACCTGGCCGTCGCACCCGCCGCGGTCGCGGTTGACGGCCCAGAACGCGAACCGGGCCAGGCCGTTGGACTTCGACCAGTCGCGCAGCTGCGTCCACGTCTGGGTGGTCGTCACCTCGCGCTGGTCGGACAGGCCGTTCATGCCCGAGATGCCGACGTGCCGGAACGCCTCCGCGTCCGACCACCCGAACGTGGCCTTCAGCTTGTCCTTGAGCCCGGTGGCGGCGTTGACGGTGTCGGCGCCGATGTTCGAGCTGCCGAAGTCGAACGGCATGATCGTGAACACGTCGACGCCCGCCCCGATCGCCGCCGCCCGCTCGACCAGCCGGTTGCCCCAGGAGTTCGGGCCGGTGGTCGTGGTGCCGAACGTGACGATGGTCTGGATGCCCGGGTTGTTCGCCTTGACGATCTTGAGCGCCTCCAGGATCCGGTCCTGCACGGCGGCGTTCTCGAACTCGTCGGTGTTCTCGATGTCGATGTCGATGGCCTTGAGCCCGTAGGCGTTGATGACCTGCTGGTACGCGCCGGCCAGCGCCTGCGGGGTCGAGCAGTTGGGGCCGAGCTTGTTGCCGCTCCACCCGCCGAACGACGGCACGACGTCGCCACCGGCCGCCCGGATCTGCTGGATCGCCTGCGCGTCGATGCCGCCGGTCAGCGGCCGGTTGCCGTCCCACGCCGGGTTGCAGCCGCCCGACGACAGCACGAACGCCATGGTGAACCACTTGACGCCGGTCGTGCTCATGATCGTGGCCGGCGCGGGCGGGTTGCCCCAGCCCAGGAACAGGTACGGCGCGCCCCGGCCGCCGGTCGGGTTCGTGCCCGGCTGGGTGGTCGCGGAGACCTGGTCGGACGGGCCCGAGGTGTTCCCCGCGGCGTCGCGCGCCCGCACCGTGAACGTGTACGAGGTGGACGCGTTCAGGCCGGTCACGGTGGCCGTCGTGCCGCTGACCGCGGTGGCGACCGAGGTGCCGCGGTACACGTCGTACGCGGTCACGCCGACGTTGTCGGTCGACGCGGTCCACGCGAGCGAGACCGAGTTGCTGGTCGTGCCGGTGACGCGCAGGGAGCCGGGCGCGCTGGGCGCGGCCGTGTCACCGCCGCCGCCACCGGTGCAGGGAGCCCCGTTGACGGTGCAGTTGAGCGGCGCGCCGGAACCGGTGCCGACGAAGCCGAAGCTCGTCGACGCGCCGACACCCACGTTGCCGTTGTACTCGCGGTTGGTCGCCACGTAATGATCACCCGATCGGGTGACAAGTGCGTCCCAGTACGACCCGAGCGCGGTGCCCGCGGGCAGGTCGAACTCGATGCGCCACGAGGTGATGGCGGACGGTCCGCCGTTGGCGACGGTGAACCGGGCCTCGAAGCCGCTGCCCCAGTCCTGGGTCTTGGCGAAGGTGGCGGTGACGCCCGGCGCCGCTTGGGCGGCCGGACCCGCGACCAGTGAACCTATGGCCAGCGCGCTCGCTGCGAGCAGCGCGCTCGTTCGTCGTGACATGAAGAGTCCTCCTCGGCGGGATCGGCAGGGTGAATCGCGCCCACCTCGGAGAGTGGTCTAGACCAAATAAAAAGGCAAGGTTCTTTACGGTTCCGTCGGTGGAAGAGGGCGGCCGAACCGGGCGAACGGGACTATTCCTCCAGCGCGGTCGCGATCCAGGGCGACACGGGGAGGTCGCGCAGCCCGCACTCCACGGCCAGCTTCACCGTCCACCGCAGGGCCTGGAGCACCACCGTGGCCAGCTCCTGGGGCTGCCCGTTGGCCAGCGCGATCTCGATCTGCTCGGCCGCGGCCTCCTGGTCGCCGTGCACCTCGGCGAGCAGCGTGCGGATCGCGGTGCGGACCGGCGGGTCGGCGTCGTCGATCGGCACCTCCTGCCCGTCCTCGTCGAAGACCTGCATCTTCACCGGTGTCGCGCCGCCCGAGCCCAGGGCGGCGACCATGGCGCTGCACTCGGAGAACAGCAGGAGGACCAGCTCCCGGATCTCCTCGTTGCCCTCGGGCGAGCCGCTGAGGTACCCGGTGACGAGGTCGACCGCGACCGCGTCCTCCCCGACCTTGGCCGCGGTCAGGGCTTCGCCGGCCACGGCCTGGAGCCGCGACCAGCGATCCGGATCTTGCTGCGGGTGCATTCAGCCATCTTCCAACACGGAGTAGGGGCGCACAGCTCTGCATATTGCCTACCCGGTGGTGTTCGCCCACCGCAACGGCTTGTCCGGTGCGCCGCCTGTCCGGTATGGGCGGCCTTCGGCGCGGGCGGTCCTCCCGTGCGTGCGCTCCCCGGTGTGGGCGGGTCGTACCCGGGTATGACAGACCGTGGTGGCATGTGTCGTCGCGGCCCGCCGCATAGCATCGGGGCCGTGATCCGCACTCTCCTCCAGGTCGTGCTGTTCCGCGACCGCTCGCGGGTCTTCGACGGCTTCCGCTTCCGCCACCCGCTGACGGCGTTGGTGCTGCTCCACGGCTTGATCATCGCGATCGGGGTGAGCTCCGACTACGTCACGCGGGAGGAACCGGACGGCTGGTGGCCGCTGCTGTTCGCGATCGTCGCCGGCAGCACCGCGCTGACCCTGCGCTCCACGCTCGTGGCGTGGCGGCTGGCCACGGCCGGTCTGGTGGTCATGCGGCTGCTGACGCCCTCGGAACCCGCGGCCCTGGGCGGCTGGCAGTGGTGGTGGTACGTGCCGGTGCTGCTGGCGGTCGCGACCGTGCACCGCGGCCGGGTCGTGCTGCTCGTGGCGTTGATCACGTCCGGCGTGGTGCTCTGGGTGGAGCGGTCGGGCGGGGCCCTGCCGACCATCGGCCTGCTGCTGCTGGTGCTCCTGCTCGGGTACGCGTTCGGCGCGCGCGGGCGGGCCGAGCGGCGGTTCCACGCCGAGCAGGACGAGAAGGCGGCGCTGGTCGAACGCGCCCGGATCGCCCGCGAGATGCACGACGTGGTCGCGCACCACATGTCGCTGGTCGTGGTCCGGTGCGAGACCGCGCCCTACCGGATCGCGGACCTGCCCGAGGCGGGCAGGCAGGAGTTCGCCGAGCTCGGCGCGGCGGCCAGGGCCGCGATCACGGACATGCAGCAGCTGCTCGGCGTGCTGCGCGAGTCCGACCGGCGGGCCGACCGGACGCCGCAGCCGGGCTTGGCCGACATCCGGTCGCTGCACGCGGACGCGTCCGTCACCGACGCCGAGGTGCCGGAGGCCGTCGGGCTGACCGCGTACCGGATCGTGCAGGAGGCGCTCACGAACGCCGGTCGGCACGCGCCGGGCGCGACCACGTCGGTCACCGTCTACCTGGTGGACGACGCGCTGCGGGTCGTCGTGCGGAACGCGGCGGGCGGGCCGTCGCTCGGCGGTGGCGGCGGGCACGGGCTCAGGGGCATGCGGGAACGGGTGGCGGTGCACGGCGGTTCGCTGACCGCCGGGCCGACCGCGGACGGGGGGTTCGAAGTGCGGGCGATCGTGCCGGTGGGGCAGCGGTGATCCGGGTGCTGGTCGCCGACGACCAGGAGATGGTGCGCGAGGGCTTCTCCGCGCTGCTGGACGCCCAGGCGGACATCAGCGTGGTGGGGTCGGCCGGCGACGGCGTCGCCGCAGTCGGCGAGGTCCGCAGGCTGCGGCCGGACGTGGTGCTGATGGACGTGCGGATGCCGGAGATGGACGGGCTGACCGCGACCAGGCTGCTGGCCGACGACCCGGTCAAGGTGCTCGTGCTGACCACGTTCGACCTGGACGACTACGTCTACGAGGCGTTGCGGGCCGGTGCGAGCGGGTTCCTGCTCAAGCACGCGCCCGCGAGCGAGCTGCTGGCCGCGGTGCGGGTGGTGGCGCGCGGCGACGCGTTGCTGGCCCCCTCGGTGACCAAGCGGCTCATCGAGGACTTCGTGAAGGCGCAGCCGGTGCGGGTGGTCAAGCCCGCCGCGCTGACCGCGTTGACCGAGCGGGAGACCGAGGTGCTGCGGCTGATCGCCCAGGGCCTGTCGAACGGCGAGATCGCCGCGCACCTGGTGCTGGCCGAGCAGACGGTGAAGACGCACGTGAGCCGGGTGTTGATGAAGCTCGGCCTGCGCGACCGGGCGCAGGCCGTGATCGCGGCCTACGAGTCCGGCCTCGTGGTACCCGGGTAGGGCCCGGGGAACGGCACCGCGGGGTGACGCCGCGAGGGGTGTGGCCTTCCTAGTTTCGGCGCCATGCCGAAGAAGATCGCGTTGGTGGCCGCGCTGCTGGTCCTGGCGGTGCCGGGTGGCGACCCGCCGCCGTTCACGCCCAGGGTCGAGGTGCACGGCGACCTCGCCCGGGCCGCGCACGTCGCGGTCGTCGTGCCGGGGTCCGATGTGGACGACCGGCGGTTCGACCGCACGGTCGGGCGGATGGCGCGCGACCTGCACGCGTCCGTCGGGCGGGACGACGTCGCGGTGGTCGCGTGGCTGGGGTACCGGACGCCGTCCGGGCTCGGGGTGGACGCGGCCGGCGGCCGGTTGGCGCGAGCGGGCGCGGTCGCGCTGGACGAGTACGTGCGCACGTTGCCGGGGCACGTGCACCTGATGTGCCACAGCTACGGGTCGGTGGTGTGCGGGTTGGCCCGGCCACGCGTCGACGACGTGGTGCTCCTCGGCTCACCCGGCGTGCGGGTGGACTCGGTGACGTCCGCCGCGCGGGTGTGGGCGGCGCGCGGCGGCCGGGACTGGACGCGGTGGGTGCCCTCGGTGCGGCTGGGCGACCTGGGGCACGGCCCCGACCCGGTCGACCCGGCGTTCGGCGCGCGGGTGCTCGACGCGGGCGACATCGGGCACGACGAGTACTTCCGGGAGGGCACGCCGTCGCTGCGCGCCCTGTCCCGGATCGCGGTGGGGGAGACGCCGTGACGCAACGGGACCCGGTGATCGACGCGACGCGCGCGATCGCCGTCGTCGGGGTGGTGCTGGGGCACTGGCTGGTGACGGCCGTGGTGCTCACCGGTGACGGGCTGGTGGTGGACAGCCCGTTGCGGTGGATGCCGGAGCTGGCGCCGCTGACCTGGGTGCTCCAGGTGTTGGGGCTGTTCTTCTTCGCCGGCGGGTTCGGCGCGGTGCGGTCGGGCGTGCCGTGGTGGTCGCGGGCGCGCAAGCTCGTGCCGCCGGTGGTGGTGCTGCTGGGCGCGTGGGCCGCGGTCCTGTTCGGACTGTCGATGCGCGGGTTGCCGCAGCAGACCGTGATGACCGTCGGGTACCTCGTCGTGACGCCGTTGTGGTTCCTGGTCGTGTACGTCGTGCTGTCGGCGTTCACGCCGTTGCTGCGCCGGCTGGGGTGGTGGGGCGTGGTGGTCCCGGTCGCGCTGGTGGCGGTGGACGTCGGCTGGGTGAACGTGGTCGCGGTGTGGTGGGCGCCGTGGCAGGTGGGCGTGCTCGTGGCCCAGCGGGGGCACCACCGCTCGTGGGGTGCGGTGCTGTTCGCGGCCGGCGGGGTGGCGTTCGCGCTGCTGCTGGCCGCCGGGTACCCGGCCAGTGCGGTCGGCGTGCCGGGCGCGGCGGAGTCGAACCTGTCGCCGCCGTCGGCCGCGGCGCTGGCGTTGGCGCTGGCGCAGGTGGGGTTGGTGCTGCTGGTCCGGCCGTCGTTCCCGGCGCGGCGGCTGAACGCGCGGGCGTTGCCGATCTTCCTGGTGCACCAGAGCGCGTTGCTGGTGGTGACGTTGGCGGGATCGGTGTTCGGCTCGTTGCGCGGCCTGCACACGCCGCCGTCGGACGCGCTATGGGTGCTGGAACGCGGGACGTGGCTGCCGGTGTTCACCTGCGTGTGCCTGGTCCTGCTTCGGTATGGCCGCCGCCAGGGCGACGACGATCGTCGCGCCGTGCAGGACGACCACCGCGCCGGTGGGCTCCAGCACCAGCAGCGGCGGCACGCAGGCCAAGGCGGTGAGCAGCCAGGGGCGGCGGCCGTGGCACGTGCCGGCGTGCGCGGTGTGCAGCAGGTACCAGCCCAGCAGCAGGTGGATCAGGTTCTGCAGCGGGTCGACCTTGAGCACGACCAGCGTGCCCGCCGCGCCCGCGAACCCGGTCACCACGAACCCGAGGACGCCGAGCACCCCGTAGCCGGCGCCGAGCGTGACGGCGAGCCGGGTGCGGTGGGTCTCGCGGGTGCGGCAGGGGCTGAGCGCGGCGTTCCGCTCGAAGCGGTGGAACACGGCCAGGACGGGCAGGAGCAGCAGCACCAGCACGGCCAGCCAGCGCGGCTTGGTGGCGACCCAGTCGAACGTGGCCGGCGAGTCGAGCAGGCCGAGCACGCCGATCACGGCGGCCAGCACGGTCAGGTAGCCGAGGTAGACCGTCATGGGCGCGGTCCGGGCGAACTCCACGACCCGCCACGGCCCGCTGCCCGCGAGCCACGCCGTGACGCGGGGCTTGAGCAGCAGCACCACGCTGATCTGGGCGAGGCCGAGCACGAGCAGGCACACGGTGGGCGGGCTGAGGTTCGAGCCGCCCTCGCCGGGCAGCGGCATCATCGTGCGCGGGTAGCCGCCGAACGTGATCAGCGCGAGTAGCGCGGGCACGGCGGCGAGCGCGAGGGCGCCGAGCACCTTGCGCGAGACGCGCTGCAGGCTGCCGTCGGCGTAGTGGAAGCCGAGCTGTTGCAGCAGCAGCGCGCCCAGCACCAGGTTGAGGTAGCCGCCGGTGCGCCAGGCGAAGCCGATGCGGGCCAGGTCGACCACGATCATGGCGGCGACGAGCGCGACCGGCGTGGCCAGGCGGGCGTTGCGGTGCAGCCAGGCCATGACCGGGGTGGCGGCGACCGCGACCAGGTACAGGCCGAGGAACCACAGCGGGTGCGCGATGAGCCGGCCGAACATCTCCACCCGCGACTTGTCCACGTCGAGCAGTTCCAGCGGCAGCGGCAGGACCAGCCAGGCCAGCACGAACGCGAGCACGGGCCGCAGCAGCCAGGAGATCCGCGCGGCGAGGTAGCGGCCGTAGCCGCCGTGGTCGGCCTGCACGGCGTGCCAGCCGACGAGGTTGGCGTGGCCGCCCGCGAAGTAGAAGACGGGGATGGCCTGGAGCGCCCAGGTGAGCAGCCACAGCCAGGTCGCGCTCACGCCCGCCCAGTGCAGGACGGTGATCACGGACTGGCCGATCACCACCAGGGCGAGCGCGCTCAGCCGCAGGAACGTGGCGTAGCGGTCGTGGGTGGCCCGTGGCCGGGGCGCGTCGACGGGTTCGTCGGGTCCTCGCTTGCGCGGCAGGCGGGCGAGCAGCAGGAACACCACGACGGCGCTGCCGAAGCCCCAGGCGAGGACGGGTTCGTGGCCGGGCGGTCCCCAGCGCTGCCGCCACGAGTTGAACTCCAGGCCCGCCGCGTAGAGCTGGGCGGTCGCGTGGCACCGCGTGGCGTGGCCGCGCGGGTTCACGTCGCACTGGGCGTGCATGTCGGCCGCGAGGCGGGCGTCGAGGGACTTGCGGGCTTCCTGGCCCAGCGGGCGGCCCTTGTGCTCGGCGTAGCGGAGCAGGTCGTAGCCCAGGTCGTGCGCCTTGCAGCCGGTGCCGAAGTCCCACTCGGTGTCGCCCGCCGGGCCGGAGCACCCGCCGTTCGGGTCGACGGCCCGGGTGGACCCGTCGGGCCCGGGGACCACCACCGGCTCGCGGTTGGTCACCTCGCCGAAGTCGGCCGGGAACCCGAGGAGCGGGTTCGCCCCGCTGGGGTTGGCCATCGCCTCGACGGCCCGCGCCGCCACCGCGACGTCACCCTCCAGTGGCGAGGTGTCGGTCGCGCCCGCCGGCCTGGACGCGATCACGCCGCAGACGAACACGGCCAGCGCCACCAGCACGAACCTGAACCAGGCGGGCAGGCGGGCGAGCAACCGGAGCCCCGGCCACCCCCCGGTGGTCTTCACCGCCACGTCACCCATTGGCAGCCCAGCGTACGCGAAACTCCCCCACCCACCCCGCCGCGTGTCCTGCGCTCAGGACCACCGCGTGCTACGTCAAGGCCCCGCATGTCCGACGTCCAGCACCCCCGAGTCGAACGCTCGGGACCCGCGACCTGCGCCTTCCCCGCGCGTCAGGGGTGCACGGGCAACGCGCCCGACAACGACGCCAGCGCCATCTGCGAGAGCAGCGCGGCCATCTGGTCGCGGTCCAGGTGCGCGCTGTGGGGCGTGGAGTTGATCAGGCCGAACACGGCGTGCGCCGCCGCACGGGCGGTCGGCTCGTCCACCTCCGGCGACGTCTTGCGGATCGTCTCCACCCACACCTCGACGTAACGCCGCTGGAGCGCTCTCACCCGCCGCCGGTCCGGGTCGGTCAGGTTCGCCAGGTTGCGGATCTGCACGGTGATCAGCGCCGGGTCGTCCAACGCGAAGTCGACGTGCCACCGGATCAATTCCCGAAGCGCGTGCGCCGGGTCGCCCGACGCGGCCACCCGGTTCTGCCCGCCGTCGAGCAACCGCTCGCTGATGGACGTCAGCATCTCGCCCAGCATCGCGTCCTTGCTGCGGAAGTGCCGGTACAGCGCCGGCCCGGAAATCCCCACCGCGGCACCGATGTCGTCGATGCCGACGCCGTGGAAGCCGTGCCGGGCGAACAGTTCGGCGGCGGCGGCCAGGATCTGGTCACGGCGGGTCTGCTTCGCTGGCTCGGCTGGCACGGCGCCCATCTTAAACGGCCGGCCCGGTCCACGTAAACGGGCGTTAACCTGGCCGTCGGCAAACGATCACCGCCCCGCGGCCGAAACGCGTAGTTAACTCTTGACCCACTCTTTTTATATAGGACTACTTACTGGTAACCCTTGTTGTGCTCCGCATCACACCCTGCGTTGTTTCCCTCCGGGAGGCTCCGATGCGCCTTGTCCGTACCCTGTCCAGCGCGGCGCTGGCAATCGTCGCCGCGCTGGCACTCGTCGTGCCGGCCGAAGCGGCCGCCGCCAACTACGTCGCACTCGGCGACTCCTACTCGTCCGGAACGGGCACCGGCTCGTACTACAGCGACTCCGGCAGCTGCAAGCGCAGCCAGTACAGCTACCCGGCGCTCTGGGCGGCGTCCCACGCGCCCGCGTCGTTCAAGTTCGTGGCCTGCTCCGGCGCCAAGACCGGCGACGTGCTCGCCAACCAGGTCAGCGCCCTGACGGCCTCGACCTCCCTGGTCAGCATCTCGATCGGTGGGAACGACGCCGGCTTCACCGACGTGATCACCACGTGCACCTTCGGCTCCGACTCGACCTGCGTCAACCGGGTCAACCAGGCCAAGGCCTACGCCACCGGCACGCTGCCCGGCCTGCTGGACAACGTCTACGCGCAGATCCGCACCCGCGCGCCGTCCGCCACGGTCGTCGTGCTCGGCTACCCGCGCCTGTACAAGGTGCCGGGCAGCTGCTCGGTCGGCCTGAGCGACACCAAGCGCGCGGCGATCAACTCCGCCGCCGACACCCTGCACCAGGTCATCTCCGCCCGGGCGGGCGCGAAGTCGTTCGCCTACCGCGACCTGCGCACCGCGTTCACCGGGCACGAGATCTGCTCGTCGGACTGGTGGCTCAACAGCCTGTCGTGGCCGGTGGAGGAGTCCTACCACCCCAACCGCAACGGCCAGCGCCTCGGCTACCTGCCCCAGCTCACCGCCGTCACCGGCTGACCTGGACCCGCACCACCCCGGAGGGGGCCGCACCCGCGGCCCCCTCCGGCTTGTGAACAGGAGTTAACAAGCGCTAACATCTCCTCAGGTTAACGACGGCTAACCGCGAGGAGTTCGATGGACGCCCCGGTGTTGCGCAGCACGGCCGACAAGTCGGCCGAGGCCTTCCGGCGCTACCACGACGAGCACGCGCGACTCGTGCAGGACCTGCGCGCCAAGCTCGGCCGAGCCGCCCTGGGCGGCCCGGAGAAGGCACGGACCCGGCACGTGGCGCGCGGCAAGCTGCTGCCGCGCGACCGGGTCGACACGCTGCTCGACCCCGGTTCGCCGTTCCTCGAACTGTCGCCGCTGGCCGCGGACGGCCTGTACGGCGACGAGGCGCCCGCCGCGGGCGTCATCACGGGCGTCGGCCGCGTGTCCGGCCGCGAGGTCGTGGTCGTCGCCAACGACGCCACCGTCAAGGGCGGCACCTACTACCCGCTGACGGTGAAGAAGCACCTGCGCGCCCAGGAGGTGGCGCTGCAGAACCACCTGCCGTGCGTCTACCTGGTGGACTCCGGGGGCGCGTTCCTGCCGAAGCAGGACGAGGTGTTCCCGGACCGCGAGCACTTCGGCCGGATCTTCTTCAACCAGGCCACCATGTCCGCCCGCGGCATACCGCAGATCGCCGCCGTGCTCGGCTCGTGCACGGCGGGCGGCGCGTACGTGCCCGCGATGTCGGACGAGGCGGTGATCGTGCGCGGCCAGGGCACGATCTTCCTCGGCGGCCCGCCGCTGGTGAAGGCCGCGACCGGCGAGGTCGTCACGGCCGAGGAGCTGGGCGGCGGCGAACTGCACTCGCGCACGTCCGGCGTCACCGACCACCTGGCGGAGGACGACGCGCACGCGTTGCGGATCGTGCGCTCGATCGTCAGCACGCTGGGTCCGCGCGCGCCGCGCCCGTGGCAGGTCGAGCCGACCGTGGAGCCCGCGGTCGACCCCGCCGAGCTGTACGGCGTCGTGCCGACGGACAGCCGCACGCCCTACGACGTGCGCGAGGTGATCGCCCGCGTCGTGGACGGCAGCCGGTTCCACGAGTTCAAGAAGGAGTACGGCGCGACGCTGGTCACCGGGTTCGCCCGGATCCACGGCCACCCGGTCGGCATCGTGGCCAACAACGGCGTGCTGTTCGGCGAGTCGGCGTTGAAGGGCGCGCACTTCATCCAGCTGTGCGACCAGCGCGGCGTGCCGCTGGTGTTCCTGCAGAACATCAGCGGGTTCATGGTCGGCCGCGAGTACGAGGCGGCGGGCATCGCCAAGCACGGCGCGAAGATGGTGACGGCGGTGGCGTGCGCGCGGGTGCCGAAGTTCACCGTGGTCATCGGCGGGTCGTTCGGCGCGGGCAACTACTCCATGTGCGGCCGGGCCTACTCGCCCCGGTTCCTGTGGATGTGGCCCAACGCCCGGATCTCGGTGATGGGCGGCGAGCAGGCGGCCTCGGTGCTGGCGACGGTGCGGCGCGACCAGCTCGGCGACGAGTGGTCGGCCGAGGACGAGGAGGCGTTCAAGGCGCCGATCCGGCAGCAGTACGAGGACCAGGGCAACCCGTACTACTCCACGGCCCGGCTCTGGGACGACGGCGTGATCGACCCGCTCGACACGCGCACGGTGCTCGGCCTGGCCCTGTCCACGGCGGCGAACGCCCCGATCGAGCCGGTTTCCCACGGCGTCTTCCGGATGTGAGGGCGATGTCTCGGCAGGAGATGTTCGACAGCGTTCTGGTGGCCAACCGCGGCGAGATCGCGGTGCGGGTGATCCGCGCGTTGCGGCGGTTCGGGATCCGCTCGGTGGCCGTGCACAGCGACGCGGACGCCGACGCGCTGCACGTGCGGATGGCGGACGTGGCGGTGCGCATCGGGCCCGCGTCGGCGCGGGAGAGCTACCTGTCGGTCGAGCGGATCGTCGAGGCGGCGCTCTCGACCGGCGCGCAGGCCGTGCACCCCGGGTACGGGTTCCTCGCCGAGAACGCGGAGTTCGCGCGGGCGTGCGAGAAGGCCGGGCTGGTGTTCATCGGTCCGCCCGCGGACGCGATCGAGGCGATGGGCGACAAGATCCGCGCCAAGCTGACCGTCGCGGCGGCGGGCGTGCCGGTGGTGCCGGGGCGGACCGAGGTCGGGATGACCGACGACGACCTGGTCGAGGCGGCGGGCGAGATCGGCTTCCCGGTGCTGCTCAAGCCGTCCGCCGGCGGTGGCGGCAAGGGCATGCGGCTGGTGGAGTCCGGTGCCGGCCTGCGGGACGCCATCGAGTCGGCGCGGCGCGAGGCGCGCGGGTCGTTCGGCGACGACGCGCTGCTGATCGAGCGGTTCATCGGCAACCCGCGGCACATCGAGATCCAGGTGCTGGCCGACGCGCACGGCGGGGTCGTGCACCTCGGCGAGCGCGAGTGCAGCCTGCAGCGGCGGCACCAGAAGATCATCGAGGAGGCGCCGTCGCCGATGGTCTCGCCGGAGCTGCGGGAGGCCATGGGCACGGCGGCGGTCGAGGCGGCGAAGGCCGTCGGGTACGTCGGCGCGGGCACGGTCGAGTTCATCGTGGACGGCGCGTCCGGCGACTACTTCTTCATGGAGATGAACACCAGGCTCCAGGTCGAGCACCCGGTGACCGAGCTGGTGACCGGCGTCGACCTGGTCGAGTGGCAGTTGCGGGTGGCCGCGGGCGAGCCGCTGGGCTTCACGTCGGTGGACCTGGCCGGGCACGCCGTCGAGGCCCGCGTCTACGCCGAGGACCCGGCGCGCGGGTTCCTGCCGACCGGGGGGACGGTGCTCGCGCTGGACGAGCCCTCCGACGTGCGGGTGGACTCGGCGTTGCGGGTGGGGCTGACCGTCGGCAGCGACTACGACCCGATGCTGGCCAAGGTGATCGCGCACGGTGCGACGCGGGAGGAGGCGCTGCGCCGGCTGGACGCCGCGTTGGGGCGGTTCGTGCTGCTGGGCGTGACGACGAACATCCCGTTCCTGCGGGCGTTGCTGCGCGACCCGGACGTGCGCGCGGGTGCGCTGGACACCGGGTTGGTCGAGCGCGGGCTGGAGTCGTTGACGCGCCACGACGTGCCGGACGAGGTGCTGGCGGCGGCGGCGCTGGAGCGGCAGCTCGCGGTGCGCGGCGACGACCCGTGGGAGCGGACCGGCGGGTGGCGGGTCGGCGAGCACGCGTGGACGAAGTGGCTGATCGACGGCGTCGAGGTCCGGGTGCGCGGCGACGAGGTGTCCGTCGACGGCCGGGAACCGGTGCGGCTCGCGGCCCACGTCGAGGACGCGTGGCTGGTGGTCGGCGGTCGGCGGTACGCGATGGCCCGTGCGGGCGACGTGCTGTGGCTTGGCCGGGACGGTCACGCGTGGGCGTTGACCGAGACCCTGCCGTCGGAGGTCGCCGCGTCGTCGGCGGCGGGCAGCGGTGGGCCGGTGACCAGCCCGATGCCGGGCACGGTGCTCGTGGCGCGGGTCGCCCAGGGCGAGCACGTGACGGCCGGCCAGGCGTTGTTCGTGGTCGAAGCGATGAAGATGGAGCACACCGTCACGTCACCCGTGGCGGGCGTGCTCGCCGAAGTGCACGTCCAGGCGGGCCAACAGGTCGCGCTGGACGAAACCCTTGCCGTCGTCGTGCCCCACGAGGAGTGAACGATGTTGGACTTCCGCCTTGACGAGGAATACGAGGCGTTGCGCAAGACCGTCGAGGAGTTCGCCCGCGAGGAGGTCGCGCCGGTCATCGGCGGGTTCTACGAGCGCGAGGAGTTCCCCTACGAGGTCGTCGCCAAGATGGGGCGGATGGGGCTGTTCGGGCTGCCGTTCCCGGAGGAGTTCGGCGGCATGGGCGGCGACTACTTCGCGTTGTGCCTGGCGTTGGAGGAGCTGGCCCGGGTCGACTCGTCGGTGGCGATCACGCTGGAGGCGGGCGTCTCGCTGGGGACGATGCCGGTGTTCCGGTTCGGCTCGGCCGAGCAGAAGGCGACCTGGCTGCCCCGGTTGTGCCGCGGCGAGGTGCTCGGCTCGTTCGGGCTCACCGAGCCCGGCAGCGGGTCGGACGCGGGCGCGCTGCGGACCACCGCGCGGGTCGACGGCGACGAGTGGGTGATCAACGGCGCCAAGGCGTTCATCACCAACTCGGGCACGGACATCACCGGGTTGGTGACGGTGGCGGCGGTGACCGGGCGGCGGGAGGACGGCAGGCCGGAGATCTCCACGATCATCGTGCCGTCGGGCACGCCGGGGTTCTCGGTGTCGCGCAAGTACTCCAAGGTCGGGTGGAACGCGTCGGACACGCGTGAGCTGTCGTTCCAGGACTGCCGCGTGCCGCTGGGGAACCTGGTCGGCGAGCGCGGGCGCGGGTACGCGCAGTTCCTGCAGACGTTGGACGAGGGCCGGGTGGCGATCGCGGCGATCGGCGTCGGCCTGGCGCAGGGGTGCGTGGACGAGTCGCTGAAGTACGCGGGGCAGCGCGAGGCGTTCGGGCACCGGATCGGCGAGTACCAGGCCATCCAGTTCAAGATCGCCGAGATGGAGGCGCGCACGCACACCGCGCGGCTGGCGTACTACCAGGCGGCGGCGAAGATGCTGCGCGGCGAGCCGTTCAAGCGCGAGGCGGCGATCGCGAAGCTGGTGTCGTCGGAGGCGGCGATGGACAACGCGCGTGAGGCGACGCAGATCTTCGGCGGGTACGGGTTCATGAACGAGTACCCGGTGGGCCGCTTCTACCGCGACGCGAAGATCCTGGAGATCGGCGAGGGCACGAGCGAGGTGCAGAAGATGCTGATCGCCCGCGAACTGGGCCTCCCGCCGGCCGCCTGACCCAGCCCGCGCGGGTGCGCCGGTGGCGGCGGGCACCCGGGCGGGGGGGTGGACACCCGGGGC
>NZ_JBEOVG010000062.1:0-53883 GCF_040295345.1 Actinosynnema sp. NPDC002837 | reverse complement strand
GTCGTTCGCGTCCTCATTCCCGGCGATCACGCTTCTCGATCGTCGGGAATCAGGGCGCGAACGACCGACTTCCCGGCGACCTCGCCCGCCGTCTGCGGAGCAGCGGCAATCCAACACAGCGGCCTAGTACTCAGCCTCGTACAGCGCGGCCAGCCGCCCGTGCAGCTCCGCGGCGTCCGGCAGCGTCTTGCCGTCCAGCGTGTGCACGCGGGTGATCTTGCGGACGCTCGACACCAGGAACACGCCGTCCGCCGAGTACAGCTCCTCCACCTCGATCGGCCGCACCTCGACCGCCCAGCCCTCGCGCCCGGCGGCGCGGAACAGCGCGGCCTGCGTGGTGCCCGGCAGGATGCCCAGCTCGGCGGGCGGCGTGGTCAGGGTCCGACCGCGGGCCATGATCAGGGTGGACGTGGGGCCTTCCAGCACCGAGCCGGACGACGTGGTGAACACGACCTCGGCCGCGCCGCGCCGTTCCGCCTCGCGGATCGCCGCCATGTTCACCGCGTACGACAGCGACTTGGCGCCCAGCAGCAGCCACGGCGCGCGCTCCATCAGGCCCGGCTCGATGCCCCGGTCGAGGGTGACCGCGGCGATGCCCTCGGCCCGCTGCGCCATCACCTTCGGCGAGATGTCCATGCCGAGCGCGAAGCCGGTCGGCGTGCCGTCGCCGCCCTCGACCCCCCGCGTGTAGACGAGCTTGAGCGCGATCTCCGCGCCGCCCGCCCAGTTGTCCAGCACGAGGTCGACGGCGCGTTCGAACGCCGCCCGGTCGGGTTCGGGCAGGTCGAGCATGGCCGCCGAGCGGGCCAGCCGGTCCAGGTGCGGGGCGAGCTCCCGTGGCTTGCCGTCGACCACGAGGATGGTCTCGAAGACACCGTCGCCGCGCATCAGGCCGAAGTCGTCGACCCGGATCAGCGGGGCGTCGGGGTCGGCCAGCGTTCCGTCCAGTAGTGCGAGCACGCGCATACCGTGAGACTACTCACGGCCTACCATCGGATTCGTGGACACCGCCAGCGCCCCGAAAGCCCTGCGCAAGACGCTGCACGAACGCGGCATGCGGATGACACCCCAGCGCCAGCTCGTGCTCGACGCCGTGCGCGAGCTGGGGCACGCCACGCCCGAGCAGATCTGCCAGCGCGTCCAGGTCACCGCGCCGACGGTCAACATCACCACGGTCTACCGCACGCTCGACCTGCTCGACCGGCTCGGCCTGGTCCGGCACACCCACCTCGGGCACGGCGCGCCGAACTACTCGGTTTACGCGCACGAGCACGTGCACCTGGTGTGCCACCGGTGCGGCCGGGTGGACGAGGTGCCGTGCGAGTTGCTCTCCCCGCTCGGGGGAACACTGCGGGACGAGTACGGGTTCGAACTTGATGCGAGCCACCTCGCGCTGTCCGGCACGTGCCGCGAGTGCCTGAGCGCACCGAAGGAGTCCGAGTGAATTCACCGCTGTTGACCGCCCCCGGTGCCGTCGCCCCGTTCGAGGGAGCTCCCGACCAGGGCGTGCCGTGGCACTTCGGCGACCCGTTCGCCGAGCAGCGCTCGGCGACGCGGTCGGTCGCGGTGTTCGACCGGTCGAACCGGGCCGTGCTCGCGGTGCCGGGTGAGGACCGGCTGACCTGGCTGCACTCGCTGACCAGCCAGCACTTCACCGCGCTCGGCGAGGACGAGGGCACCGAGGCGCTGATCCTGGACGTGCAGGGCCGGGTCGAGCACCACGCCGTGGTGGCGAACGTCGGCGGTGTCGTCTACCTCGACACGGAGGCGTCGCGGGCGGCCGAGCTGCTGGCGTACCTGACCAAGATGGTCTTCTGGTCGAAGGTCGAGCCGCGGGACGCGACGGCCGAGCTGGCCGTGCTGACCGTCGTCGGCCCGGAGGTCGAGGGCCTGTTCGCCAAGCTGGACCTGCCGGTGCCCGCGGGCCCGCACGGCGTGGTCGCCCTGGAGGGCGGCTTCGCCCGCCGGATGACGTGGCCGGGCCAGGACGCGGTCGACCTGGTCGTCCCGCGCGGCGGGATCGCCGACTGGTGGGCCAGGCTCACCGACGCGGGCGCGCGCCCGGCGGGCAGCTGGGCGTTCGAGGCGCTGCGGGTGGAGTCGCTGCACCCCCGGCTCGGCGTGGACACCGACGAGAAGACCATCCCGCACGAGGTGAACTGGATCGGCGAGGCCGTGCACCTCGACAAGGGCTGCTACCGGGGCCAGGAGACCGTCTCGAAGGTGCACAACGTCGGCCGCCCGCCCCGCCGGATGCTGCTGCTTCACCTGGACGGGTCGCGCGAGGTGCAGCCGGAGACCGGCGACCCGGTGCTGGTCGAGGACCGCGTGGTCGGCCGCGTCGGCAGCGTCGCCCTGCACCACGAGCTGGGCACGATCGTGCTCGCGCTGGTCAAGCGGTCGGTCTCGCCGGAGACCGAGCTGCTGGTCGGCGCGGAGGACCGGCGCGTGCAGGCGAACGTCGACCCCGACTCGGTGCCGCCGGACACCCCCGGTCTCGGCCGCGAGGCGGCGCGCAACCTGGGCCGGTGATCGTCCGGACCGGAAAACCGGCGACTTCCCCTGCCTGCGGTTCCCGGCCCGCGGGGTACCGCTGAGGCGCTAGCCCGAACGGGTTCTGTGCCAGGATCACGACATGTCCCGACCCGGATCCCACGGCACGCTGATCACCGTCGCGCCCACCGGGGCCGAGCACGCGAAGGCCGACGTGCCCCAGCTGCCGGTCACGCTGGAGGAACTGGTCGCCGCCGCACGGGCGTGCGAGCAGGTCGGCGCCGCGATGGTGCACGTGCACATCCGGGGCGCGGACACGAGGCCGACGCTGGACCTCGGGCTGCTCAAGGCCACGGTCGCCGCCCTGCGCGAGCAGACGGACCTGGTCGTGCAGCTGTCCACGGGCGGCGCGGTGACCGACCCGGAGGCCGACCGGCTCAAGGTGCTCGACGCCCTGCCCGACTCGGCGTCCTGCACCATGGGCACGGTGAACTTCGGCGACGACGTGTTCCTGAACCGCTGGGAGTTCGTGGTCGCGTTGCACAAGGGAATGCAGGAGCGGGGCATCGTCCCCGAGTACGAGATCTTCGACATCGGCCAGCTGGCGTCGCTGCGACGGCTGCTGGACCAGCACGGGCTGCCCGCGGGCGGCAAGGTGCACGTCGACCTGGTGATGGGCGTGCCGGGCGGCATGCCGGGCGACGCGGAGACGCTGGTGGCGGCGTTGCGGCTGCTGCCGGAGGGCGCGTCGTTCTCGGCGACAGGCATCGGGCGGACCACCCTGCCGGTGATGCTGACGGCGTTGGCCGCCGGCGGTCACGTCCGGGTGGGCATGGAGGACACCGTGTCCTACGCCAAGGGCCAGCCGGTCCGGGACAACGCGCAACTGGTCGCTCGCGCGGCGGGACTGGCGAAGATCGCCCAGCGCCCGCCGCTGTCGCCCGCGGACGCACGTGCACTTCTGGGCGTGCGCAGTCCGGTACAGGTTTGAGACAACTTTGGAAGCAGGTTTGTGTTGGCGGGTGGACACGAACTACCTCAGGATGAGTACGTGATCGAGGTGCGCCCCGGCGGGCGCCGCCGTATCGACCGGGTGCTCGCCCCCGACTACACCGAGGGGGTCGAGCGGCTCCCGCTCGCCGAGGTGCGCGCGCTGCGCGACGAAGCGGCGCAGGAGGAGACCGACCTGTCGTACCTGCGGAGGCTGCTGCACGCGCGGATCGACATCGTGCGGGCCGAGCAGGAGCGGCGGACGTCCGGCGGTTCGGCGGTGGTCGACCAGCTGGCGACCATCCTCGCCTCGAACGCCGTCGGTCCCGCGACCGGCCACGGGCGGTACCAGACGCAGGAGCCCTCCCGGGCGGAGGCGCACCGGCGGCACGTCGAGGCCCTCGTCTCGGACGTCGACCTGTCGGACGTGAGCGCGCTCACGGACGACAAGCTGATCCTGGCGCTGCGGGTGTTCGTCGGCGAAGAGGCCTCGGTCTCGTCACGGCGGCGCGAGGTGCAGGCCGTGGTCGACCAGCTCAACGCCGAGATCGCCGGCCGCTACCAGAGCGGCAGCGCCTCGGTCGACGAGCTGCTGGCCGCGGAGCGGGGCTGGCCGGCCAACCCCGGCCGTTCCAAGGAATAGGAACGCTCTCCCGACATGTGGGCCGGCCGCCTAACGTGGCCGGTCGATGGCACAACAACGCTCGGCCTCGCCCCGGTACCGCTGGGTGGTGCTCGCGGTCGGCGCGGTCGCCCAGGGCGCCAACGCCGCGGTGTTCCTCGGCCTGCCGGCGATCACCCCGCAGCTGCGCGCGCACTTCGGGCTGTCGTTGCCGCAGGTCGGGATGCTGCTCGGGGCGGTCAACCTGGGCACGATGCTCACCCTCGTGCTGTGGGGCGCGGCGGCCGACCGGCGCGGTGAGCGGCTGGTCATGGCCATCGGCGGCTTCGGCGCGGCCGGGTGCCTGGCCCTGGCCGCGTTCGACGGGCCCGTGGTGGCCGGGGTGGCGCTGGTCGGCGTCGGGCTGTTCGGCGCGAGCGTCAACGCCGCCAGCGGCCGGGCGGTCCTGACCTGGTTCCCCGCGCAACGGCGTGGGTTCGCGATGGGCATCCGGCAGACCGCCACCCCGCTCGGCGCGGCCCTCGCCGCCGCCGTGCTGCCGGTGGTCGCGCTGCGGGCCGGCGTGCCGGCGGCGTTCCTGGCGCTGGCGGGCTTCACCGGCTTCGTCGCGATCGCGGTGGCGCTGTGGATCCGGGAGCCGCCGTGGGCCGTGCGGTCCGGGCAGGGGCAGCACGGTCTCGTGCTCAAGGACCCGGGCCTCATCCGGCTCAGCGCGGCGAGCGGCCTGCTCGTCGTGCCCCAGTTCACCGCCGCCGCCCTCATGGTCGAGCTCCTGCACGACCACCGGGGCGTGGCCGTGGGCCTGGCTGCCGGGTTGTTCGCCGCCGCCCAGGTCAGCGGCGGTGTCGGCCGGCTGCTCGTCGGCGTGTGGTCGGACCGGTCGGCCACCAGGGTCGGGCCGCTGAAGGTGCTCAGCGTGCTGATCGCGATCGGGTTCGCGCTGTGCGCGGCCCTCGACCGGGCCCCGGTGTGGCTGCTGGCCGCCGTGCTCGTGCCCACGGCGGCGCTCGCGCTGTGCTGGAACGGCGTCGCGATCACCGCGGCGGGCGAGCTGGCGCCGCCCGGCCGGACCGGGATCGCGCTCGGCATGCAGAACACCGCCAACTACCTGAGCGCCACCGTCACGCCGCCGCTGGCCGGGTTGGTGGCGGTGGGCGTCGGCTGGCCCGCCGCCCTGCTCGTGGCCGCGGCGGCGGCCGTGGGCGCCCGCGTGCTGCTAGCCGTGCCGCTCGCGGCGCGCGAGCTCGCCCCAGAACTCCCGTAGCCGCTCGTACCGGAGGGCGACCTCCTCGGCGTCGCCGGTCTCCAGGGCGTCCACGATCGCGTTCACGTCGGTCGCGGAGCTGTCCTCGAGCAGGTCCTCGTCGTCGATGAGCTGCACCAACCCGCCGTAGTCGAGCTCGACGGCCGAGTCGGGCGCGAAGTGGTCGAGCCAGCGCCCGGTGTCGGCGAGCACCTTGGCCGGACCCGCCTCGCCCAGCGAACCCGACACCACCCGGTGCGCGCGGGCCACCCGTGCGCGGGCGTCCGGCATGGACACCCGCCAGGAGACCTGCCGCTCCGGGTCGCCCTTCGGCGCGAGCACGACCCGCCGCGCCTCCGGTTCGACCAGCGCGAACCAGGGCAGTGGCACCGTCCAGGTGGTCGAGATGACGTGCACGGCGCCCGCGGTCAGCTCGGCCATCACCGCCGAGGCCCGCGACCGGATCTCCTCCGGCTCCACCGCCACGGCTTCCTCGCGCAACGGGCCGGTGGCCGTGGCCAGGAAGCCGACGAGCGCGGCGGCCGACCGGGCGCGCAGGTCCAAGGGGCAGACCAGGGGACCCGGGCCGACCTCGCCGGGCACCTCGGCGGGACTGATGGTCATCACGTCGAACGGCGCGTCGGGCGAGACGCTGCCGTCCGACCGCTCACCGGGCAGGAGGCGGCGCGGCCGGGCGAGTTGTGATCGCAACCACAGCTCCCGTTCGCGCGCGCCGACGTCCGCACGGCTCAAGACCCCGTCTTCCAGGGCTTTTCGCACCTGATCCGCCAACGGTGCGTCAAGAGCCGACAGCGGTTCGTACACCCTGAGGTAGGCGACGAACGGTTGAGGCACCCGCGCATCCTCCCACGGTGAGATTTGGCGGTACGTGTCACGCCTACCGCGTCGCGGGGAACCCCTTCGACACGGTACGGTAGTTACCAGGAACTAGTTGTCGAGACGAGTGGGGCCGCCGTTCCCCCGGCCGCCCCCGTCCCTGTGCGAGGGGGTCGAGCCATGGGGCGCGGCCGAGCGAAGGCCAAGCAGACCAAGGTGGCGCGGGAGCTCAAATACAGCTCTCACAACATCGACGTCGACGCCTTGCAACGCGAGCTGTCCGGCGGCGAGTCCGCAGGTGTTCGCCGAAGCGAAGAACGCTTCGACGACCCGTCGGACGACGAATACGACGACTACCGTCGCTGACACACACAACACCCGCTGCTGAGGTTGGGCTGCCGGTTATCCAGACCGGCAGCCCGACCTTTGCAGCGGGCCCAACTACGCCCTGGCGTACTGCCTCGGCGGGCTGACCTGCACCCCCAACTGCCGAGCCGCGTGCAACGGCCAGTACGGGTCGCGCAGGAGCTCCCGGCCGAGCAGCACCAGGTCGGCCGAGCCATCGGCGAGGACCTGCTCGGCCTGCCGGGCGTCGGTGATCATGCCGACCGCCCCGGTGGGCACGTCGGCCTTCCGCCGCACGGCCTCGGCGAACGGCACCTGGTAGCCGGGGCCGATCGGGATGTCCGCCGTGGGCGTGTTGCCACCGGTGGACACGTCGATCACGTCGGCGCCCAGGGCCGCGAGGTCGCGTGCCAGCACGACGCTGTCCTCCGCGGTCCAGCCGCCCTCGACCCAGTCGGTGGCGGAGATGCGCACGAACACCGGCACGTCCTCGCCGACGGCTTCCCGGACGGCGGCCGTGACCTCGCGCACCAGCCGGGTCCGGTTCTCCGGGGAACCGCCGTAGGCGTCGGTGCGGTGGTTGCTGAGCGGCGACAGGAACTCGTGCAGGAGGTAGCCGTGCGCGGCGTGCACCTCGACCACCCGGAAGCCGGCCGCCAGCGCGCGTTTCGCCGCCGCGGCGAAGTCGGCGACCACCCCGGCGATGCCCTCGTCGTCCAGCTCGACCGGCGTCCGGTAGGTCTCGTGGAACGGCACGGCGCTCGGTGCGACGGGCGTCCAGCCGCCGTCGTCGTCCGCGACCCCACCCCGCTGCTCCGCGAACGGCGCGTAGGTCGAGGCCTTGCGGCCGGCGTGGGCGAGCTGCACGCCGGCGACGGCGCCCTGCGCGTGGATGAAGTCCACGACCTTCCGCCACGACTCGACGTGCGCGTCGTCCCAGAGCCCGGTGTCCTCGGGCGAGATGCGCCCGATGGCCTGCACCGCGGTCGCCTCGGTGAACACCAGGCCCGCGCCGCCGACCGCGCGCGACCCGAGGTGCACGAGGTGCCACTCGTCCGGGTGACCGTCGCGCGCCGAGTACTGGCACATGGGACTGACCGCGATGCGGTTGGGCAGCGTGACCGTGCGGAGGGTCAGCGGGCTGAACAGCTGGCTCACGTGCGACTCCTGGAGGCGTTCCGGTACGACGACGGCCTCGCGGCGCGTCACCACGTCCAAGTCCACCGGATCGGCCCCTTGTTCCCCGGTGTGGCCCCCGTCCCACCTCACGGGAGCTGCGCAATTCCATTCGATTCGGTATTGCGCGTGCATTCGCACGTGATCTTCAATGGGAGGTCGGCCGGCAAAACGCCGAACAAGAGGACACCAGTTACGCCCATTCGGGTGTACTGTCCGCAGCACGTTCGGGGAGACCATCACTTGCCGCCCGACGCAGGTCGGCCCATTGGAAGTTCCCGCCGGTCACGACAGTAACAGGATCCACATGCTGCCCATGCCGACCACGATGACGCAGGATCCAGGGTGGCCCAGCAACAGCCTCCTGGGTCGCCTCCGAGACAACACCCGACAAGAGCTGCTGAACATCGGCACGGTCGTGCGGTACACGGCCGACCGCGAGGTCATCGAGCAGGACGCGAAGGACACTCACGTCCTGTTGCTGCTCGACGGCGTGGTCAAGGTGCAGACCACGGACGAGACGGGTGACACGGCGCTGCTCGCGATCAGGGTCGCGGGCGACCTGGTCGGAGAGATGGCGGCGCTGGACCAGAAGCCGCGCTCGGCCACCGTCGTGACCTGTGGCGACGTGGTCGCGAAGCTGATCACCAGCGGTGAGCTGATGGCGTTCCTGCACCGGCGCAACGACGTCTTCGTCGAATTGATCGGGATGATCAACGACCGGCTGCGCTGGGCGAACCAGCGCCGGCGGGACTTCCTGTCCCACCCGGCCGCCGAACGGGTGGCCCGGGTGCTGGCCGAATTGGTGCAGACCTACGGGCGCGAAGAGTCGCACGGGTGGACGTTGGGAATTCCGCTGACGAAGGTGGAACTCGCCTCCATCGCCGGGATGAAGCCCAGGACGGCCGAGAAGGCGTTCTCCGATCTGCGAAAAGCGGGGGTGGTGGTGAGTCACCTGAGGCGTGACGTGCTGGTGCCGGATCTGGCGGGGCTGAGGAAATTCGCGGGCTTCTGACGCGAGACCGCATTTCTGCGGTATTCCCGCCGATGCAGTAGTCCACAGTGACTCTGCGCAGTCGTGTGTCCGCAGTGCGTCAGCACCCGTCGAAAGGCCTGGCCGATGAGCTTCCAGCGCAGTCTGCTGGTGTGTTGTGACCTGAGGAGCTACGGGTCGGCCGACGACCTGCTCCAGCGCGAGCTCCAGGAGCTGCTGGTGCGCAGCCTGGACCGGGCGGGCGCGGCCGCCGGCCTGGACCGCTCGACGTGGCGGCGGCAGGCCAAGGGCGACGAGGAGTGGGCCGTGCTGCCCGCCACGACGCCGGAGGGCGACGTCGTCGACCGGTACGTGCGCGCGCTGGACGCCGAGCTGGCCTCGACCAACCGCTACCGGGTACCGGAGGCCAAGCTGCGGATGCGGATGGCCATCCACTTCGGCACCACGGTCGAGGGCGCCAACGGCTACCCCGGGCAGGACGCCGTGCTGGTCAGCAGGCTGCTCAACAGCGAGCCGGCGCACGCGGCGCTGGAGCAGTCGCCGCACTCGGACCTCGTCGTGGTGCTGTCGGACTCCCTGTTCACGTCGCTGGTCGCCGCCCGGCACACCACGCTGCGGCCCGAGGACTTCCGGCGGGTGGACGTGCGGGTGAAGACGTTCCACGGGCACGGGTGGATGTGGCTGCCGAGCGGTGACGTGCACGCGCTGGTCCTGGGCGGCGGGCCGGTCGACGAGCCGGGCGCCGCGGCCGACCCGGTCACGCCCGAGCCGATCGCGGCCGACCCGGTCTCGCCCGTCGTGGGCTCGCCGTCGGTGAACCAGAGCGCGGTGGCCTCCGGCGGGTCGACGGTGATCCAGGCGGGCCGCGACGCGCACGTGACGCACCAGAAGGCCGACGTGATCCAGCACTTCGACCGCAACGACCAGCGGGGCTCGCACTTCGGCCCGACCTACCGCAGGGACAACGACGAGAGGGCGTGAGGTGCGCGAGCAACCGCTGAGACTCCTCGCCGGCGCGGCCGCGGGCGCGCTGGCGACGGTGGCGGACACCGAGCAGTGGCCCGACCTGCGGACCCGGGTGGCCGCGGCCCTCGCCCCCGACCTGGTCGACCTGGTCAGCGCCCGGTTGGACGAGGCGCGCAGCCGGCTCGTCGCCGTGCCGAGGGCGCGGCTGGAGCTGGCGCGGGCCGAGTTCACCACCGAGTGGCGCGGCTCGATCCACACCATGCTGTGGGAACGCCCGGAGGCCGCCGGGCCGTTGCGCGCGGTGCTGCACGACGTGGGGCCGGCCCTGCCGCGGGTGGCCGAGGACTTCGCGGCGGGCGCCACCGCGGGGCGGTGAAATCGACCGGCCGGGTCAGAGGTAGCGAATTTGTTTCGCTTTACCGGCGGCCACTTCGTCGTGCGCCGCGGTGATCCCCGGGCGGTGCGCCACTTCCGGCACGCCGACTTCCCACCACGCGCCCGCTTCGGTCCACGAGGACGGGTCGGTGCGAATCACCACCACGGCCGGGCGGTGTTCGGTCTTCGCGACTTCCCGGGCTTTTCGGTAGGCGTCGCGGAGGCCGTCGAGGTCGTCCACCGGGAAAGTCGCACAACCCATCGAGGCGGCGTGCGCGGCGAAATCGGTGCGTGGGGGGTTCGCGTGCCGGGTCGTCACGTCGTCGTAGAGGTTGTTGAAGCCCGTGCCGCCCTGGCCGGTCTGGAGGCGGTGGATCACCGCGTAGCCGTCGTTGTCGCACACCACGGCCACGAAACCGTGCCCGGCGAACGCCGCCGAGAACAGCTCCGAGTTCAGCATGAGGTAGGAGCCGTCGCCCACGAGCGCGGTCACCACGCCGTCCGGCCGGGCGATCGCCGCGCCCCACGCGCCGGCCAGCTCGTAGCCCATGCAGGAGAAGCCGTACTCGACGTCCATGGTCGCCTCGCCGACCGCGCGCCAGCCGCCGATCAGCTCGCCGGGCAGGCCGCCGGACGCCGTCAGCACGTAGTCCTCCGGGGTGGACTCCTCGTTCACCACTCCCACGACCTGCGCGTACGTCGGCGTGCCGCCGGGGGCGCGCAGGCCGTCGACGTGCGCGTCCCACTTGCCCCGCTCCTCGGTCGCGCGGGCGGCCCAGGTCGGGTCGGCCCGCCAGTCGCCGAGGTCGTCGGTGAGCTCGCGCAGGCCCTCGTCCGCGTCGGCGACCAGGGACAGCGCGCCGTGCTTCACGGCGTCGAACCGGGCGGTGTTGAGGGAGACGATCCGGACGTCCGGGGCGAAGACCGTCCACGACGCGGTGGTGAAGTCCTGCAGGCGGGTCCCCACGGCGAGGACCACGTCGGCTTCGGCCGCCAGGGCGTTGGCCGAGGCGGAGCCGGTGATGCCGAGCGGCCCGGCGTGCAGGGGGTGCTCGTGGGGGACTTCGGTGCGGCCGGCGGTCGTCTCGGCGATGGGGATGGCGTGTTGTTCGGCGAAGCGGATCGCGCGGCCGGCGGCGCGGGAGTAGCGGACGCCGCCGCCCAGGACGAGCAGCGGTTTGCGGGCGGCGCGGAGGGTGGCGGCGGCCTCGGCGAGGGCCTGGGTGTCGGGGCGCGGGCGTTGCGGGCGGTGCAGGACCGGGGCGAAGAGGGCGTCCGGGAAGTCGAACGACTCGGCCTGCACGTCCTGCGGGAGGGCGAGCACGACCGGGCCGCAGTCGGCGGGGTCGGTGAGCACGCGTGCGACCTGCGGGAGGGTGTTGAGCAGCTGCTCCGGCCGGGTGATGCGGTCGAAGTAGCGGCTGACCGCGCGGAAGGCGTCGTTGACCGTGGTGGTCGGGTCGCCGAAGTGCTCGACCTGCTGGAGCACGGGGTCGGGCGCGCGGCTGGTGAACGTGTCGCCGGGCAGCAGGAGCAGGGGCAGCCGGTTGGCGTGGGCGACGCCGGCGGCGGTGACCATGTTCAGCGCGCCCGGGCCGATGGAGGACGTGGCGACGCCGACCTGGCGGCGGTGGGTGGCCTTGGCGAGGCCGACCGCGGCCAGCGCCATGCCCTGCTCGTTGTGGCCGCGCCAGACGGGGAGTTGTTCCTTGGCGTCCTCCAGGGCGTTGCCGAGGGCGAGGACGTTGCCGTGGCCGAAGATCGCGAACACGCCGGGGAACAGCGGCGCCCGGCGGCCGTCGGGCAGCTCGGTGTGCTGGGCGGTGAGCCAGCGGACGAGTGCCTGTGCGGTGGTGAGCCTGGTGGTGAGCTTCATTCGACCCGTCCTTCGGCGGTCGTCACCGGGCAGCGGGGGTCGAGGTCCTGGCTCGCCCAGGTGTCCCGGACCCAGGTGTGCGCGGGGTCGTCGCAGAACGCCATGGAGCGCTCGGGGTTCGGGCCCGCCAGCACGTTCAGGTAGTACATGGGGTAGCCGGGCGCGGCGACGCAGGGGCCGTGGTAGCCGCGGGGGATGAGGAAGACGTCGCCGTCGCGGACGAGCACGTCCTCGTCGATGTCGCCGTCGTCGGTGTAGGTGCGGTGGAAGCCGAACCCTTCACGCGATGGGGTGACCTTGTCGCGGCCGGCGATGCGGAAGTAGTAGATCTCCTCGTTGACGACGTCGCAGGTGTGGTCGTGCTTGTGCGGCGGGTAGGACGACCAGTTGCCGTCGGGGGTGATCAGCTCGCAGGCGATGAGCTTGTCGGCGTGGTCCCAGACGCCGGGGACGCCGAAGTTGGTGACCTGGCGGGTGGCGTTGCCCGCGCCCCTGACCTCGACGGGGACGTCCTCGGCCGGGCCGTACTTCGGCGCCAGCCTGCGGTCGCAGCGGGCCGTCGGCAGCGCGACCTCGACACCGTCCTTTGTGGACAGGCGGACGGTGGCGTCCCTCGGCACGTAGGCGAAGTCCGAGACGCGGGTGAACACGGAGTCCCGCCCGCGCAGCTCGAACCGCTCGTCGTCGACCTCGACCACGCACCCGCCGGAGAGCGGTAGCACGAACGCTTCGTGATCACCGGTCTCGAACGTGGTCATCCCACCGGGGTGCAACAACACCACGCGCAACCCGGCGTGATCCCACCCGGCGGCCTCGGGGGTGAGCTCGACCGCGTTCTCCCCGTCCGCCAGCGTGCCCAACGGTCGGTGCAGGCTCATCCCGCCCCACCTCTCCCGGCTTGACCGACGGTCTCGCCGATGGTCTCGCCGTCACCTGATCGAGTGACTTCCCGCGCCGTGCGCAACACCCGCGCCGCCGCGTCGACCGCCCCGGCCACGTCACCGTCCGGCGGGTAGAGCAGGGCGCGCCCGATGACCAGCCCGCGCACGGTCGGGTGACGCAGCGACCGGCCCCACGAGGCCAGGTCGTCACTCAACCGGGTGGACGGCACGCCACCGAGCACGAGCGCGGGCAACGTCGTCGCGTCCAGCACCTCGTCGGGCGACGGCGGCAGCTTCAACCAGGTGAACGCCGACGTCGCCCCCAACCCGGCCGCGACGCTCCCGGCCCGCGCCAACGCCGCGGCGTCCCGCTGCAATACCAACTCCCCCGCCGCGTCGCGCGCGTACGGCAGCGGCTCGACCAACGCCATCAGGCTGCGCTCCGCCAACGCCGACACCGCCGCCGCGCAGCTCTCCAGCGTGGGCACGGTGCCGGGGTCGGAGTCGACCAGGCGCAGCAGCATCTTCCCGCCGTCCAACCCGTTGCCCGCGATCGACGTGGGGTCGTAGGCCGTGAACCGGTCGTCGATCTCCCAATCCGCACCGGCCAGCCCGCCGCGGTTCATGGAGCCGATGACCACCTTGTCGTGCAGGCCGTCGAGCAGCAGCAGTTCTTCGATCACGTCCGGCGTGCCGAGCACCCCGTCCACGGCCGGGTTCGCCAGCGCCGTGAGCAGGCGGTCCAGCAGGGAACGGCGGTCGGCCATGGCCAGCGGGTCGCCGCCGACACCCAGCGCACCGCGAGCCGGGTGGTCGGCCGCCACCAGGAACAGGGTGCCCTGGTCAGACAGCAACTGGCTCCGCCGGCGGCGGGTCTGGTAGGCGCGGCGGATCGCGGCCGGGTCGGTCGCCCTGGCCTCCAACAGCGCCGCCCACCGCTCGTCGCTGATCACCTGACGCCTCCCGCCAAGGCCGGAGCGGGCACCGACCGCGCAAAATCCGCCGGGATCGTCGACCCGATCGGAGCCGGCAACCCCGCCGCGGCTCGCAACCAAGTCGGGTCCGATCGCCAAGTCGGGTCCGGCAGCCACACCGGGGTGCGCAGCCACGCCGGAGTCGGCCGAAGCGCTGCGGTCGCCAGGGTCGCCGGGTCGGCCAAGCCTGCCGGGTCGGCTGGGTCCGCCGTGCCGGCCGCATCAGCCAGGTCGGGCCGGTTGGCCGCGTTGGCTGGGTCGGCCGTGCCGGTCGGGTCGTTGGTCGGGCCGCCTGGGTGGGCCGCGTCAGCCAGGTCGGGCGGGGTGGTCAGGTCGGCTGGGTCGGGTGGGTTGGCTCGGGTGGTCGGGGTGGTCGGGGTGGTCGGATCGAGGGCTGGGGTGGAGGGGTGGGTTGTGGGTTGGGCGGATGGGGGGTGGTTGTCGGGCGCTCGGTCCTCGTTTAACCGAGGATTGGTAACGGTGTTTCCGTACATTTTCGGGCCATGTTCATCCGATCGTGTCGCCGGGTGGGCGGGGGTCGATTGATCTTGGCACGGGGGTGCGGTGGGCGCCTGTCGAAGGGTTTTCACAGGTGGGCCTCGATCTCTGCCTCGGTCGGCATGGCGTCGGCGCAGGCCAGGCGGGAGGCGACCAGGGCGCCGGCGACGTTGGCGTAGCGGCCGATCCGGTCCGGTGGCCAGTTCGACAGCAGGCCGTGGGCGAGGGCGCCGCCGAACGCGTCACCCGCGCCCAAGCCGCAGACGACGTCCACCGGGTGAGGGGGGACAGTCCACGAGTCGGACTCGGTGGCGAGGAGGACGCCTGAACCGCCCAGCTTCACGACGGCCAGTCGGACGCCCCGCGCCAGCAGGCGGGCGGCGGCTTCCTCCGGGTCCGACGTCCCCACCGCCACCTCGACCTCGGCCCGGTTGCCGACGGCGACCGTCACGTGGTCGAGCATCCAGCCGATCTCACGGCGCGCGATCGGCACGTCGGGCCAGAACATCGGGCGGTGGTCGAGGTCGAGGACGGTGTGGGTGCGGCCGGACCGGTGGTGCAGGATCCGTCGTTGCGTCTCACGGGCGGGTGAGGCGGAGACACCCGTTCCGGTGACCCACAACAGCGGGACGTCGGCCACCAGGTCCCACGGCACGTCCTCCGGCGTGAGGGCGAGATCGGGGGCGAGAGGCGCCCGGTAGAAGAGCAGTGGTGGGTCCTCGGGTGGGTCCAGGGCGCAGAACACGACCGGTGTTTGGAGGTCCGGCGCCGTGCCCACGTAGGACGACGACACGCCGAACGACTCCAACGCCGTGCGCACGTAAGGCCCGAAGCCGTCCGGTCCCACCTTCGTCAGCACCGCCGACGCCCGGCCCAGGCGCGCCGCCGCCACCGCCACGTTCGTGGCCGTGCCGCCGAGCGACTTGGCGAACGTCCGCACCTCCGCCAGCGGCACGCCGCTCTGCTCCGGGTAGAGGTCCACCCCGACGCGGCCGACGGTCAGCACCTCGATCGTCATTCGCCGACCCCGCGCAGCTCGTGGGCCAGCGCCTCCAGCTCCGCCCCGCCGGCCATCTGCCTGGTCAGCTCCTCCAGCCCGATCTCCGACTTCTCGTACGCCCCCAGCGCGCGCCCCCGCTTGAGCAGCAGGAACCGGTCGCCGACGGGGTAGGCGTGGTGCGGGTTGTGGGTGATCAGCACGACCCCGAGCCCGCGGTCCCGCGCCCGTGCCACGTACTTCAGCACCACGCCGGCCTGCTTCACCCCGAGCGCGGCCGTCGGCTCGTCCAGGATCAGCACCTTCGCCCCGAAGTGCACCGCCCGCGCGATCGCCACGCACTGCCGCTCGCCGCCGGACAGCGTGCCCACGGGCTGCTCCACGTCCCGCAGGTCGATCCCCATCTCGGCCAACGCCGCCCGCGTCACCCGCCGCCCCTGCTTGCGGTCCAGGAACCGGAACGGCCCGAAGCCGACGGTCGGCTCGGACCCGAGGAAGAAGTTGCGCCACACGCTCATCAGCGGCACGACCGCGAGGTCCTGGTACACCGTGGCAATGCCCTGGTCGAGGGCTTCGCGCGGCGACGAGAACCGGACCGGCGTGCCGCCGACCAGCAGTTCGCCGGAGTCGTGCCGGTGCACGCCCGCCAGCACCTTGATCAGCGTCGACTTGCCCGCGCCGTTGTCGCCCAGCACGCACGTCACCTCGCCGGCGTTCACCACCGTCGAGACGTCCCGCAGCGCGATCACGCTGCCGTAGGTCTTGCCCAGGTCGCGGGCCTCCAGCAGTGGAGCAGTCATCGCCGCACCCTCTCCGCCCTCCGCCGCAGGGCGTTGTTGACGAGCACGGCGGCCAGCAGCATCACGCCGAGGAACAACTGGAACCAGTCCGAGTTCCAGTTCGCGTAGACGATGCCCTGCCGGGCCATGCCGAAGATCAGCGCGCCGATCGCCGCGCCGACGGCCGAGCCGAACCCACCGGTGAGCAGGCACCCGCCGATCACCGCGGCGATGATGTACTGGAACTCCAGCCCGATGCCCTGGTTGGCCTGCACGCTGGTGAACCGCAGGATGTTGATCGACCCGACGAGCCACGCCGCGCCCGCCGTGGTCATGAACAGCAGCACTTTGGTGCGCACGACGGGCACGCCGACCGCGCGTGAGGACAGCGGCGACCCGCCGACCGCGAAGATCCAGTTCCCGAACCGGGTGCGCAGCAGCACGGTGGCCGCGACCACCGTGACCAGGACCCACCACAGGATCGACACGTAGAACGCCGTGCCGCCGAGGGTGAACGTGGAGGCGAACAGGTACCCGGCCGACGAGTAGCCCTCGGCCGAACGCATGCCGGACACCTGCACGGACCCCGTGACCAGGCGGGTGACGCCGAGGTTCAGGCCTTGCAACGCCAGGAACGTCCCGAGCGTCACGATGAAGCTCGGCAGCCCGGTGCGCACCACCAGCCAGCCGTTCAGCGCGCCGACCGCCAGCGCGAACACCAGCGACGCGAGCAGCGCGAGCCACACGTTCCAGCCGAGCCTGGTCGCCAGGACGGCCGTGACCAGCGCGGTCGACGCGGTCAGCACGCCGGCGGACAGGTCGAACTCGCCGCCGATCATGAGCAGCGCGACCGCGACGGCCATGATGCCGAGCGTGGACGCGTCGTCCAGCCAGGTCGCCACGCCGCCCGTGCTGAGGAACCGCTCGGTCACCACCGAGAAGAACGCGAAGACCAGCACGGCGCCGAGCAGCGCGCCGATCTCGGGCCGCAGCACGAGCCGGTCGAGCGGCCGCGCCGAGCCGACCCGGTCGTCCGGCGGCGCCGACGGCGCGTCCGGCAGTTCCGACCGCGATGTCACCGGCGTCCTCCTCAGCGGGTGCCGCGCTCGGCGTACTCGGCCACCTTGTCCACGTTGGACCGGTCGACGAAGCCGGGTCCGGTGAGGACGGGCTTGCCGCCGCCGACGGTGTTGGCGTTGTCGCGGTAGAGCTTGAGCATCACGATCGGCAGGTAGCCCTGCTCGTACTGCTGCTGGTCGACGGCGAACAGCACGTCGCCCGCCTTGATCGCGGCGGTGACGTCGGCGTTGAGGTCGAACGTGGCCACCGCCGCCTTCGAGGAGGCGCCCTTGACCGCGCTCACCGACGAGACGGCGACCTGCGGGTTCAGCGCGAGCACGGCGTCGACCGACGGGTCGGTCTGCAGCGCGCCCTTGATCCGGGACTCGACGTCGGTGGGGTTGTTGATGTCGACCTGGAGGTTGGTGACGGTGCCGCCGAACCCGGCGCGCGCGCCGTCGCAGCGCTGGTTGAGGCCGACGTTGCCCGCCTCGTGGATGACGCACAGCAGCTTCGCCTTGCCGGCTTCCTTCAGCTTCTGCCCGGCCTGCTCGCCGGCGACGCTCTCCTCCTGGCCGACGTGCGCGAGCGCGCCGAACGACGTGCTCTTGTCCGAGCCGGAGTTGATGGTGATGACCGGGATGCCCGCCTTGACCGCGTTCTGGATCGAGGTCTGCAACGCGTCCGGGTTGGCCATCGAGACCACGATGCCGCCGACCTTCTGCGACACCGCGTTGTCGATCAGGGTGGACTGTCGGCCGGGGTCGCCGTCGGAGTGGTAGTCGACGGTGACGCCGAGCTGCTCGCCCGCGGCGGTGGCGCCGTTCTTCACCACGTTCCAGAACGCGTCGCCTGCCGTGCCGTGGGTGACGACGGCGACGCGCAGGTCACCGGTCGGCGCTGGGGCGGCCGCGGTGTCGGTGGTCGCGGCGGTGTTGTCCGCGCCGGGGCCGCTGCACGCGGCGAGCAGCGCGAGCCCGGTCAGGGCGAGGCCCGCACGCAGGCCCTTTCGAGTGGACGTCATCGTCTCTCCTCGCTGGTGGAAATCAGGCGGTGATCCGGGTGAGGTGCGCGAGGCTGCGCGCGGTGTCCCGCACCGGGGTGTCGAGCGGGCTGTCGTCGCCGAGCGCGGTGTCCTGCTCCAGGACGTACCAGCCGGTGTAGCCGGCGTCCCGGAGGAGCGCCACCAGGGCGGCCACGTCCACGTCGCCGTCGCCCAGCGGCACGTACATCCGCTGCTGGACGGCGGCCATGTAGCCGAGGTTCCCCTCGCGGACGGTGGCCGCGATGTCGGCCCGCACGTCCTTGAGGTGCACGTGCCCGATCCGCCGGGGGTGGCGGCGGGCGAGGTCGACCGGGTCCGTGCCGCCGATGAGGAGGTGGCCGGTGTCCAGGCAGAGGTCCAGGTCGGAGTCGGCGAGGAAGCGCTCGACCTCGGCGGCGCGTTCGACGTGGGTGCCGACGTGCGGGTGCAGGACGGTGCGCAGGCCGTGGTCGGCGGCGCGGTCGCGGATGAGCGCGGCGGTGTCGACCAGGGTGCGCCACTCGTCGTCGGTGAGCGCGGGGCGTTCGTCGTAGCCGTCGAGGCCGGTGGCGGCGGCCAGCACGAGGACTTCCGCGCCGCCGGCGGCGAGCAGCGCGGCGACCCGGCCTGCTTCGTCCACTGTGGACTGCTCGCCGGTGTGCAGCGGCACGGCCAGGAAACCGCCGACCAGCGTGAGCCCGTGCTCGTCCAGCAGGGACTTCAACGACGCGGGGTCGGCGGGCAGGTAGTCGGGCGGACCGAGTTCGGTGGCCCGCAGTCCCAGGGACGCCATCCCACCCAGCACGGACGCGGGTTCGAGGACCTTGCCCCAGCCGGGCACCTCGCAGACGCCCCACGAGATGGGCGCACCGGCGATCTTCACGCGACCACCCCGGTGTTCGAGTGCCCCGCCTCGGGCGTGGCGACGGAGGCGCCCGGAAGTCGGCCGTCCGGCACCGGTCCCACGCCGATCGGTGAAGCGCCGGCCGACGAGGGATCGGCGCCGGATGACCAGCGCGCCCCCGCGTCCACGCGGACCGGGGCGCCCGACCGCCGCGACCGCTCGCACGCCTCGGCGAGCAGGAGGCTGACCAGGCTCTCCCGCACCGGCGACGGGTTCGCCGCCGCGCCCGCCACGACCCGCGTGAACGCGGCCACCTCGGCCAGGTAGGCGCGGTGGAAGCGCTCGGCGAAGCCGGGGTAGGCGTCGCCCGCCGCCTTCGGGCCGTCGGGCTCCAGCGACGTCAGCGGCGTGCGCGGGTCGAGGCCGACGGCCAGCGAGTCGCGGCTGCCCAGCACCTCGATGCGGTGGTCGTAGCCGAGCGGGTCGTGCCGCCCGCCGGCCAGCACGGCGTGCGCGCCGCCCGCGAACTTCAGCAGCACCACGGCGTTGTCCACGTCGTCGGCTTCCGCGAACGCCGGGTCCACCAGGACGGACCCCGACGCGTACACCTCCACCACCGGCTCGCCGACCAGCCACGGCACCGCGTCCAGGTCGTGGATCAGCAGGTCGCGGAAGATGCCGCCGGACTGCGGCAGGTAGGAGAAGTCGGGCGGCCGGGCGTCGTTGCCGAGCGCGCGGACCAGGTAGACGTCGCCGACGTCGCCCTCGCGGACGCGCCGGTGCAGTTCGGACACCGCCGGGTCGAACCGGCGCTGGAAGCCGACCAGCACCTCCACCCCGGAGGCCTCCACGTCGTCCACCAACGCGCGCATCTCGTCCAGGTGGCTCGCGATCGGCTTCTCGCACAGCGTCGGCACGCCCGCCGCGATGGTCGCGCGCAGCAGCGAGGGGTGCGTGGTGGTGGGCGTGGCCAGCAGGACGCCGTCACTGTCGGTGAGCAGGGCGTCGAGGTCGTCCACGCTCCGGCTGCCGGGCAGGAGGGCCGACGCCTGCGCCGCGCGGCCGGGCGCCGGGTCGAACAGGAGCACTTCGTCGACCTCGTCGAGGGTGGCCAGGTTGGTGGCGTGCATGGTGCCGATCCGACCCGCTCCGGCAACTCCGATGCGCATCCCGCTGGTCTCCGTCCTGGTAGAGGCGATCTCCGGTTAGAGCGCTCTATTTGTTGGAGCGCTCTAAGGCTGTAGCGTCCGTCACACGGGTGTCAAGGGCGCGTTGCCCGCTCGTGACGTCCGCCGCCGCGTCCGGGAGGGAGACACCGTTGGCCAGACCCACGATGGACGACGTCGCGGCCCGCGCCGGGGTGTCCCGCGCCCTGGTGTCGCTGGTGATGCGGGGGTCACCGAAAGTGAGCGACCGGCGGCGGGCGGCGGTGCTCAAGGCGGCCGAGGAGCTGGGGTACTCGCCGCACGCGATGGCGCGCTCGCTGGCCAGCCGCACGTCGCACGTGCTCGGCGTGATGGTGTCCGACCTGCACAACGCGTTCTTCGCGGAGGTCGTGGACGGGTTGGACGCGGTGGCGGCCGAGCACGGCTTCGACCTGATCCTCAACACCGGCGGGCGCAGCCCGGCGCGGGAGCGGCGGGCGTTGCGGAGCCTGCTGTCGTTCCGGCCGGCGGGGCTGGCCCTGCTGTCGCCCGTGGTGCCGACGGCGGACATCGGCCGGGCGGCGGAGCAGACGCCGGTGGTGCTGGTGGCGCGGTCGTCCCGACTGGCCACTGTGGACACCGTGAACGACGACGGCGAGCGCGGCATCGCGCTGGCCGTGGACCACCTGGTGTCGTTGGGGCACAAGCGGATCGCGCACCTCGACGGCGGCGAGGGCTCGCAGGCCGCCCCCCGCAGGCGTGGCTACCTTGCCGCGATGGCGGCGCACGGGCTGGCGCCCCGGGTGGTGGGCAGCGAGTACACCGACGTGGGCGGCGCGCGTGCCGTGCGGGGGTTGACGGACGACCTGCCCACCGCGATCGTCTCGTGCAACGACTTCAACGCGGTCGGCGCGATCTCGGCGTTGGAGGAGGCCGGGTTCCGCGTGCCGCGCGACGTCTCGGTGGTCGGGTACGACAACACCTCGCTGGCCGCCCTGCGGCACGTCTCGCTGACCACGGTCGACCAGCCGCGCAACGAGTTCGGCCGGCTCGCCGCCGAGGCGCTGCTGCAACGGGTGCGGGGCGAACGGGTCGAGCCCGTGCGCCACCTGCTGCACCCGTCGCTGGTCGTCCGCTCGACGACCGCACCGCCGGTCAGGCCAGCTTGAGGCCCACCACGCCGACGACGATCAACGCCAGGCACGCCAGCCGCAGCGGCGACGCGCTCTCGCCGGCGGCGACGCCCACCAGGACCACGCCGACGGCGCCGAGCCCGACCCACACCGCGTAGGCGGTGCCGACGGGCAGGTCGCGCATGGCGATCGCGAGCATCACGAAGCTCGTCACCGCCGCCGCGATCCCGACCGCGGTGGGCCACGGACGGGTGAAACCGTCCGACCGGCCCACCGCCGTGGCCCACACGACCTCCAGCAACGCCGCGCCGAGCAGCAGCAACCAGGCCACCGCTACGCCACCGCGCCCGCGTCCACGACGAACGCCGCACCGGTGATGTTGCGCCCGCCGTCGCCGACGAGGTGCGCGACGGTCGCGGCCACGTCCTCCGGGTCGCAGTACCGGCCCAGCGCGGTGTAGCGGCGCTCCTCGTCGGCGTCCGGGCCGTCGGCCGGGTTCATCTCCGTGTCGGTCGAGCCGGGGTGGACGAGGTTGACCGTGATGCCGCGCGGGCCGAGGTCGCGGGCCAGGCCCTTGGTCAGCCCGACCAGCGCCGACTTGCTCATCGCGTACAGCGCCCAGCCCGGGTACGGCACCCGTTCGGCCAGGGTGCTGCCGATGGCGACGATCCGACCGCCCGCCGTCATGTGCGGCACGGCGGCCTGGGCCAGCACGAACGCCGCCCGCGCGTGGATCGCCAGGATCCGGTCGACGGCGTCCACCGTGACGTCCTCGAACGGGCCGTGCTCGGCGATGCCCGCGTTGTTCACCAGGACGTCCAGCCCGCCGAACGCGGTCGCCGCACGGGCGACGGCGTCACGCAGGGCGTCGACGTCGGTCGCCTCGGCCCGCACCGCGAGCGCCCGCACGCCCAGGGCCGTCATCTCCTCGACCACCTCGCGGGCGCGGTCGCCGGAGCGCGCGTAGGTGATCGCCACGTTCGCGCCCTCGCGCGCCAGCCGCTTGGCGATCGCCGCCCCGATACCGCGACTGCCCCCGGTGACGAGCGCGGACCTGCCTTCGAGTTGCCGCATGACCTGAACCCCCACTAACCGGAACTGATTCCGCTTCAGCTTAAGCGGAATCAGTTCCGGTTGTCGAGGTCGTTAAGCTGCCGACGTGACGCGGGAGCGGGCCGACGCCGCCAAGAACCGGGCGAAGATCCTGGCCGCCGCCGCCGACATCGTGGCCGAACGGGGCATCGAGGGCCTGGCCATGGCCGAGGTCGCCGCCGCGTCCGGCGTGGGCGTCGGCACGCTCTACCGCCGCTTCGGCGACCGTTCCGGACTGGCCCACGCGCTGATCGACGCCTCGGAGCGGGAGTTCCAGGCCGCGTTCCTCACCGGCCCGCCGCCGGTCGGCCCCGGCGCACCGCCCGCCGAGCGCGTCCGGGCCTTCCTGCACGCGCTGGTCGACCGCACGCTCGCCCAGCTGGACCTGCTGCTGATGGCCGAGACCACCGGCCCGTTCGCCCGCTTCGGCGGCGCCTACGACGCCCACCACCGCCACCTGGCCGTGCTGATCGCCCGAGCCCGCCCGGACGTGGACGCCGCGTTCACCGCCGACGCCCTCCTCGCCCCCCTGGCCGCGAACCTGGTCGCCCACCGGGGTGTCGAGGCCGCCAGGATCAAGCGCGGCCTCGACACCCTGCTGGACGGCCTGCTCACCGGCTAGGCGTCCACCTTCGGCCGTTCCGGCTCCGGGGAGGCCTCGGTCGGCGGGGTCGGCTTGCGCAGCAGGCGGCGGATCAGGGGCCAGAGCAGCAGGACCACCACGATCCCGTAGACGACCAGGGCGAACGGGGTGTTGACCAGGCCCGTCAGGGAACCGTCCGACAGCTGCAGCGCACGGCGCATCTGCTGCTCGGCGGCCGGGCCGAGGATCACGCCGATGATCGCCGGCAGCACGGGCAGGCCGTAGCGCCGCATCACGAAACCCAGCACGCCGATCACGAACATCACCAGCAGGTCGAACACGTCGGCGTTCACCGCGTACGCGCCGACGCCCGCGAAGAACAGGATCCCCGCGTACAGGTACGGCCGGGGGATGTTCAGCAGCTTCGCCCACACCGGCGCCAGCGGCAGGTTCAGCACCAGCAGCAGGCACAGGCCGATGAACAGCGACGCGATCAGGCCCCAGACCAGCGCGGACTCCCGCTCGAACAGCAGCGGCCCCGGCTGGATGCCGTACTGCTGGAACGCCGCCAGCATCACCGCCGCCACCGCCGTGGTCGGCAGGCCCAGCGTCAGCATCGACACCAACGTGCCCGCGGCCGACGCGCTGGCCGTCGCCTCCGGACCGGCGACGCCCTCGATCGCGCCCTTGCCGAACTCGTCGCGGTGCTTGGACAGCCGCTTCTCCGCCACGTACGACAGGAACGTCGGGATCTCCGCGCCGCCGGCCGGGATCGCGCCGAACGGGAACCCGATCACCGGACCGCGCAGCCACGGCTTCCACGACCGCCGCCAGTCCTCCCGGCCCAGGAACGCGCGGCCGACCGGCACCGGCCGGGCGGGCTTGCGCCGCAGGTGGGCCGCCACCCACAACGACTCGCCGACCGCGAACAGGGCCACCGCGACCACCACCACGTCGATGCCGTCGGCCAGGTGCAGCGAGCCGAACGTCAGCCGCTGCTGGCCCGTCATCTCGTCCAGCCCCACCAGGCCGATGGTGAGCCCGATGAGCAGGGACGCGAACCCGCGCACGCGGGACGCGCCGAGCACGGACGTGACCGCGATGAACGCCAGCACCATGATCGCGAAGAAGTCCGGCGCGCCGATGTCGACGGCGAACTTCGCCACCGTCGGCGCGAGCAGGACCAGCAGGACCGTGCCGATGAGACCGCCGACGAAGTGCCCGATCGCGGCCGCCGCAAGCGCTTGCGAACCGCGTCCCCTGCGCGCCATCGGGTTGCCGTCGATCGCCGCGACCACCGCGGCGCTCTCACCCGGCGTGTTCAGCAGGATGGACGTGGTCGAACCGCCGAACATGCCGCCGTAGTAGATGCCGGCGAACATGATGAACGCGCCGGTCGGCTCCAGGCCGTAGGTGACGGGCAGCAGCAACGCCACCGCCATCGCCGGACCGATGCCCGGCAGCACGCCGATCGCCGTGCCCAGCAGCACGCCCAGCGCCGCCAGCGCCAGGTGCGTCGGCGTCAGCGCGGTCGCGAAGCCCTCGAGGAGGTTGGTGAACGAGTCCACGTCAGAACATCCCAATCAGCGGCCCGCCGGGCAGCGGCACGCCCAGGAGGTTGTTGAACAGCACGAACGTCGCCACCGACAGCCCGGCGGCGAGCAGCGGGTCGCGCACGAAGGCGCGGCTGCCCAGCGCGTAGGCCGCGCCCCAGAACAGCACCGCCCCGGAGATCGGGAAGCCGACCACCCCGATCAACGCCGCGTTGGCCAGGAACGCCCCGCACAGCAGCAGCACGGTCCGCCAGTCGGCCGGCGCGGAGAGGTCGACGTCCTCGCCGCCCTCCGCCTCGCCGCGCCCACCGCGCAGCACGTCCCGCGCGAGCAGCGCGGCGACCACGATCAGCCCCACGCCGACCACCACGGGCACCGCCTTCGGCCCCACCGGTCCGCGCTGCGCGAAGTCGGTGTGGATCCGGATCGCGTCGACCAGGACCAGCACGCCCAACCCGACCAGCACCGCGGACACGCCCAGCTCCGACCGCTCCCGCAGCCACGCCCGGCTCAAGGGCTTGTTCACCGCCTTGTGCACGCCCAACCCTCCACTCATGCCAACCCCAGGTCCTTGAGCACGGTCGCCACCCGGTCGTTCTCCTCGCGCAGGAACGCGCCGAACTCGTCACCCGGCGCGAACGCGTCCGTCCAGCCGTTGCGCGCCAACGCCTCCCGCCACTGCGGCGTGCCGTGCAGGTCGGTGAACAGGTCCACCAGCCGGGCCCGGTCGGCGTCGGAGATCCCCGGCGGCGCGACCACGCCGCGCCAGTTGTTGAACTCGACGTCCACACCGGACTCGCGCAGCGTCGGCGCGTCCACGCCCGGCAGCCGCGACCCGCTGGTCACCGCCAGCACCCGGATCTGCCTGGCCTCGATCTGGTCGCGGTACTCGCCGACGCCGGACACGCCGAACGCGACCTTCCCGCCCAGCACCGAGGCCAGCAGCTCGCCGCCGCCGTCGTACGGGATGTAGTTGACCCGCCGCGGGTCGAGGCCGACGGCCTTGGCGATCAGCATCGGCGCCAGGTGGTCCGGCCCGCCGGGCGACGAGCCGCCGCCGACGGTGACCTCGCCCGGGTTCGCCCGCCACGCCGCGACCAGCTCGTCCAGCGTCCGGTACGGCGAGTCCGCGCCGACCACGACGATGTCCGGCTCCTCGATGAGCTTCGCGATCGGCGTGGTGTCCAGCAGCGACGACGGCGCCTTGTTCGTGTAGACGCTGCCGACCACGCCCAGGCCCATGGACATCACGAGCTTGCCGTTGCCGCGCTCGCTGACCGTGCGGCCGAGCCCGACCGTGCCGCCCGCGCCGGGCAGGTTGAACACCTCGGTGTTGCGGATCAGCTCCGCGTCCTCCATCGCCTTCGCGGCGGTGCGCGCCGTGATGTCGTAACCGCCGCCCGGCGCGTTCGGCACCAGCACGCGCAGGCTGCGCAACGACGCCGTGGTGTCCGCGCCGGACGTCAGCAGCGGCGGCACGAGGACGACGACCGCCAACGCGCCGGCGACCGCGACCCAGTTCCTGATCCGCACTGTGATCCCCACCTCTCTTCCGCGTGGTTGGACATGTTGCACTCGTGTAAACAGGGATGTCCCGCTTGCGCGCCTAAGGGTTCTTTTGTTCTTTGTGGTCATCCGGGAGGTGCTGATTGGCCGAGGAAGTCCGCCGCGGACGCGGATCGCTGGCACGTCAGCTGCTCGTGTGGCAACTGGTAGTGGTCGTGGCGCTGCTGTGCGCGGTGGGAGTGCTGTCCGTCGTCCAAGCGGGGAACAACTTCCGCACGACCGAGGGACGCCGGATGCTGTCCGTGGCCGAGGACGTGGCCGCGACGGCGGGGGTGCGGGCGTCGCTGGCCGACCCGCTGCGGCACTACGCGCTGGCGCCGTTCGCGGAGAGCGCCCGCAGCCTGTCCGGCGCCAGCTACGTGATCATCACCGGCCCCGACCGCGAGGTCCTGACCTCGCCGGACCCGAGCCAGGTCGGCGAGCCGCTCGACGTCGGCGACAGCACGGCGGCGCGCGGCCGGTCGTGGGTGGGCGAGCTGGGCGGCGCGACCGTGGCGCACGTGCCGGTGATCGGCGACGACGGCGCGGTGATCGGGCTGGTCGCGGCCGGGCGGCAGGCGCCGGGGTTCTGGGAGGGTGTGCTGGACTCGCCCGACAACGCGCTGCGGCTGCTCGGGGTGGCGCTGGTCATCGGCGTCACGGGGTCGCTGCTGCTCGCGCGGCGGGTGAAGAACCAGACCCTCGGCCTGGAGCCGCACGAGATCACCGCGCTGGTCGAGTACCGGGAGGCACTGCTGCACGGCATCAAGGAGGGCGTCGTCGCGCTCGACCCGCAGCACCGGATCACGCTGGTCAACGACCACGCGCGCGACCTGCTGGCGCTGCCGGCGGACGCGGTCGGCCGGTCGGTGACCGAGCTCGACCTGGACGAACGGCTGCGCGACGTGCTCACCGGGCGGGCCAGGGGCGTGGACCAGCTCGCGCTCACCGGCGGCCGGGTGCTCACGCTGAACTACATGCCGCTGGACGTGCACGGCGCCGTGGTCACCCTGCGGGACCGGACCGAGCTGACCGCGTTGCGCGACGAGCTGGACGCGAACCGGCACGCCACCGACACCCTGCGCGCGCAGGCGCACGAGTTCCGCAACCGCCTGCACACCATCGCGGGCCTGGTCGAGCTCGGCGAGTACGACGAGGTGCGCGGGTTCATCAGCCGCCTCACCACCGCCCAGGGCGCGTGGCGGGCGGAGGTCGGCTCGAAGGTCGCCGACCCGGCCGTGGCGGCGCTGCTGATCGCCAAGTCCAGCCTCGCCGCCGAACGCGGCATCGGGCTGCGGATGGCGCCGGACAGCTCGCTCGGGGAGGTGGACGAGGCGTTGTCCACGGACCTCGTGACGGTGATCGGGAACCTGGTGGACAACGCGCTGGACGCGCTGTCGGAGCGCGGGTGGATCGAGGTGTCGGTGCGGTCGACGGCCGCCGAGGTCGTCGTGGTGGTGCGGGATTCCGGGCCCGGCGTGGCGGCGGGGCTGGCCGAGGAGGTCTTCCGGCACGGCTTCACCACCAAGGCCGCCGAGCAGGGCGGGCGCGGGCTCGGGTTGGCGTTGACCCGGCAGACCTGCCTGCGGCGCGGCGGGTCCGTCCGGGTGCACAACGAGGACGGCGCGGTGTTCACCGCCCGGCTGCCCGTGGAGGTGCCGGTGTGATCAGGGTTCTGGTGGTGGACGACGACTTCATGGTCGCGAAGGTCCACAGTGGATACGTGGCGCGCACGCCCGGCTTCGAGGTCGTCGGCGTGGCCCACAACGGCGCGGACGCCGTGCGGCTGGTGCGGGAGCTGCGGCCGGACCTCGTGCTGCTGGACGTGTACCTGCCCGACGTCGACGGGTTGGCCGTGCTGCGGGAGCTGCGCGGGGTGGCCGAGGACGTGGACGTCATCGTGATCACGGCCGCGACCGACGTGGAGACGGTGCGCAGCGCCATGCGCGGCGGCGTGCTGCACTACCTGATCAAGCCGTTCGAGTACGCGGCGCTGCGCGACCAGCTCGCCCACTTCGCCGCGCTCGACCGGCGGCTCGACCAGCTCGGCTCGGCCGGGCAGGCGGACGTGGACCAGGTGTTCGGCGCACGGCCGAGCAGCGCGCCCGTGCTGCCGAAGGGGCTGACCGCGCAGACCGCCGCGCTGGTGGAGCGCGTGCTGCGGGAACGCCCGGTGACGGCCAGCGAGTGCGCCGACGCCACCGAGCTGGCCAGGGTGTCCGCGCGGCGGTACCTGGAGCACTTCGTGAGCACCGGCAAGGCCGAGGTGCGGCTGAAGTACGGCGGCACCGGGCGGCCCGAACGCCTCTACGTCTGGCTGGGCTGACCGCTCTTGCGCACGATCAGGTAAGCCTGCCGGGTCTTCTCCCACTTCGGGTCCGCCGGCTCCCGCTCCAGCCGGGTGTGCGGCTCGAACCCCGCCTCGGCGAGCTGGCCGAGCACCCGGTCGGGGTTGATCCGGTACACGTCGAGCAGGATGTCGTGCCCGTAGCCCTGCTCGTACCGCCGGACCTCGTCGCCGACCTGGAACGCCAGCACCAGCAGGCCGCCGGGCGCGAGCACGCGGTGGAACTCCGCGAGGACGGCCGGGTGCTCCTCCCACGGCACGTGGATCAGCGAGTACCAGGCCAGCGCGCCGCCCAGCGAGCCGTCCGGCAGGTCGAGGTCGAGCATCGAACCCACCTCGAACGGCACGTCCGGGTGCTCGCGGCGGGCGACCTCGACCATCTCCGGCGACAGGTCGACGCCGAACACGTCCACGCCGAGCCGCTTGAGGTGCCCGGAGATCCGGCCGGGACCGCACCCGACGTCCGCCACCCGCCCGCTCACCAGCTCGGCGAACATCCCGAGCACCGCCCGGTCCGCGGGGATCTCCGCGAGCAGGTCGCGCGCGAGGTCGGCGTAGCTGTGGGCGACGGTGTCGTAGGCGGTGCGCGCCATGGTGAGGAAATCGGGCTCGGTCACGCCCTGGGACCTTAGTCCCAGCCACCGCCGCGGCGGCCCTGCTTCGTCTGGGCGCGGCGCTTCTTCTCCGCGATGCGGCGTTCCTTCGAGCCCTTGGTCGGCTTGGTCGCGCGGCGCACCGGCGGGGGCGCGGCGGCGGCGTCGCGCAGGAGGCGCGCCAGCCGCTCGCGGGCCGCCTGGCGGTTCTGCAACTGCGCCCGGTGCTCGCTCGCGGTCACCGTGAGCACGCCGTCCACCAGGCGCTTCTCCAGGCGGCCGAGCATCCTCGCGCGCAACCACTCCGGCACCGACGGCGAGGCAGCCAGGTCGAAGCTCAGCTCGACCCGGCTGTCCGCCGTGTTCACGCCCTGGCCACCGGGGCCCGAGGACCGGGAGAACCGCTCGCTCAACTCGGCCGCCGGTATCACCAGCGTCCGCGTCACGGTCAGGTCCTCGGCCACCGGTACAGGTTAGAAGACCAGCCCCGGCACGGTCGCCAGGTTTACGAGCTCGTCCACCGTCATCGGGTTCGGCCCACCGCCCACCGCCGGCGTCGTGTTGTAAGGGCCTCCGCTTCGGTCCTCGATGCCCTGGGCCGACACCTCGAGCTTCCGACCGTCCGGGAGCTTCGCGGTGACCCTGATCAGATCGCCCGGGACGTCCGGTCCGCGCTCGACCTTGTACTCACGACCGTCGGGCGTCGTCCGCACCTCGCACGTCCGGGCGGCCGACTGGAAGGTGACCGCCTCACAGCCCTCGTACGGGCGCGCGACCAGTTCCACCGTCACGATGGCACTGCCGCGGGCGTCGAACACCTCCGCGTGGGCCTTGTAGAAGGCTCCCCACGCCTCGAACTCCCAGGGGCCGAACTCCGCCCCGGCGGGGCTGTGCGTCTGCATCGCCGGGATCGCGCCCGAGTCGCGCAGGATCCCGGTCAGCTCCGCCGCCCGCTCGTCCGACAGGCCCGGATCCAGTGGCTTGGTGTACGGACCAGGCGCGGATCGCGGTACTGACGCCTGCGACTCGGCGGTGCCCGCCTGCCCCACGTCCGGACCGCCGCCACCACCGGCGTCCAGGCCGAACGGCACGATCGCCACGGCCACCGCGACCGCCACCGCCGAGCCGACGGACGCGTGCCGGGTCACGACCTTGCGCCGGCCCGCGCGGCGGATGGCGGACTTGTCGACGGCCAGCGGCGGCTCGTCGGCGAACGCCGTGGCCAGGGTCTGCTTGATGTCTGTCATCGCTGCTCCTCCAGGACGTCGTGCCCGAGAAGGTCGCGCAACGCGGCCAAGCCCTTGGCCGCCTGGCTCTTCACGGTGCCTTCGGTTCGCCCGAGGAGGCGCGCGGTCTCCGTGACGCTCAGGTCCTCCCAGTAGCGGAGCACCACCACCGTCCGCTGCCCGACCGGCAACGACGCCAGCGCGCGCCGCACGTCGATGTCGGACGGGGCGCCCGCGACCGGTGTGTCCGGCACCGCGTCGACCACCGTCTCCCGCCGCCGGAACGCCCGGCGCGAGTCGTCGATGGCCGCGCGGACCAGCACCTTCCGCGCGTAGGCGTCCGGCGACGCGTCCCGCCGCACCCTGGGCCAGGCGACGTACAGCTTGGTCAGCGCCGTCTGCACCAGGTCCTCGGCGCGGTGCCAGTCCCCGCACAGCAGGTACGCGGTCCGCCGCATCACCAGTGCCCGGGCGTCGACGTACTCGTCGAACTCACGATCGCGATCCACTCGGCCCCTCCTCGGTCGCCGCTTGATACGGATCGGCGACCGCCGGAGGTTGCTGCCGGCGCCTAGAAACGCGGGTGGTCGCCCACCAGGGCGGCGCCCGGCTCGTCCGAGCGGACCACGTCGCCCAGCACCCACGCGGGCACGTGGCGGGCCGTGAGCACGGCCAGGGAGCGGTCCACGTCCTCGGGCGCGACCACGGCCACCATGCCGACACCCATGTTGAACGTCTTCTCCATCTCCTCGCGCTCCACCCGACCGCGCTGGGCGATCAGGGCGAACACGGGCGCGGGCGTCCAGGTGCGGCGGTTGAGCTCGGCGCGCAGGCCCTCGGGCAGCACGCGGGCCAGGTTCGCGGCCAGGCCACCACCCGTGACGTGGGCGAACGTGCGCACCTCTGCCTCGGCGGCCAGCGCGAGGCAGTCCTTGGCGTAGATGCGGGTCGGCTCGAGCATCTCCTCGCCGAGGGTGCGGCCGAACTCCTCGACGTGGCCCTCCAGCGGCATCCGGGCGATGTCCAGCAGCACGTGCCGCGCCAAGGAGTACCCGTTCGAGTGCAGGCCGGACGAGCCCATGGCGATCACCACGTCACCCGCGCGCACCCGGTCCGGGCCGAGCATGCCGGACGCCTCGACCACGCCGACGCCCGTGCCGGAGATGTCGTAGTCGTTCGCGCCCATCAGGCCGGGGTGCTCGGCGGTCTCGCCGCCCAGCAGCGCGCACCCCGCCAGCACGCAGCCCTCGGAGATGCCCTTGACCAGCGCCGCGACCTTGTCCGGGTCGACCCGGCCGATCGCGATGTAGTCCTGCATGAACAGCGGCTCCGCGCCGCACACCACGAGGTCGTCCACGACCATCGCGACCAGGTCGATGCCGACCGTGTCGTGCTTGTCCAACGCCTGCGCGACCGCGATCTTGGTGCCGACGCCGTCGGTCGAGGCCGCGAGCACCGGTTCCTTCCAGCGGTCGAGCTTGAGCTGGAACAACCCCGCGAAGCCGCCGATCCCGCCGAGCACCTCGGGACGCTGCGCCTTGGCCGCCCACGGCTTGAGCTTCTCCACCGCCTCGTCGCCGGCTTCGATGCTTACTCCAGCTGCGGCGTAGGTCGCCTTGGCGCTGTCCGTCACGTCTCTGTGCTCCACATTCAGGGCATCCACATTCGGTACATCTGTTCCCGGGCCGGGCGCGCGCCCGGCTCCGCCGGCGATCAGGGGCGTTGCAGGGCGTCTTCGGCACCGTACCCGTTCGTCAGGACGGGGGTCGCCGAGCCCGCGACGCCCCGGATCCCCTCGAGCAGGTGCTTGCCGATCAGCGCGTCGTCGGGCAGCGGGATCGGGTAGTCCCCGTCGAAGCAGGCCGTGCACAGCCGGGTCTTGGGCTGCTCGCTGGCCGCGATCAGCTCCTCCAGCGACACGTAGCCGAGCGAGTCCGCGCCGACCGAGCGGCGGATGCCGTCGGTGTCCAGGCCGTTGGCGATCAGCTCGGCCCGGGAGGCGAAGTCGATGCCGTAGAAGCACGGCCACTTGACCGGCGGCGACGCGATCCGCACGTGCACCTCCAGCGCACCCGCCTCGCGCAGCATCCGGACCAGGGCGCGCTGGGTGTTGCCGCGCACGATCGAGTCGTCCACCACGACCAGGCGCTTGCCGCGGATCACGTCCCGCAGCGGGTTCAGCTTCAGCCGGATGCCCAGCTGGCGGATGGTCTGCGACGGCTGGATGAACGTGCGGCCGACGTAGGCGTTCTTGACCAGGCCCGAGCCGTACGGGATGCCGCTGGCCTGCGCGTACCCGATCGCGGCCGGCGTGCCGGACTCGGGCACCGGGATGACCAGGTCGGCCTCCACCGGGTGCTCCGCGGCCAGCCGGCGGCCGATCTCGACGCGGGTGGCGTGCACCGAGCGGCCGGCGATCGTGGTGTCCGGACGGGCCAGGTAGACGTACTCGAAGATGCAGCCCTTGGGCTCGGGCGTGGCGAACCGGCTGGACCGCAGGCCGTTCTCGTCGATCGCGATCAGCTCGCCCGGCTCGACCTCGCGGACGAACGACGCGCCCACGATGTCCAGCGCCGCCGTCTCGCTGGCGACCACCCAGCCGCGCTCCAGCCTGCCGAGCACCAGCGGGCGCACGCCCTGCGGGTCGCGGGCCGCGTAGAGGGTGGACTCGTCGGAGAACGTGAGGCAGAACGCCCCGCGCAGGGTCGGCAGCAGCTCCAGGGCCGCCTGCTCGATGCCGATGTCGGCGGCCTGCGCGGCGAGCAGGCCGCAGATCAGGTCGGAGTCCGTGGTCGCGCCGTGGCTGGTGTCCACGCCGACCTCGCGCGCCTTCACCATCAGCTCGGCGGTGTTGACCAGGTTGCCGTTGTGGCCGAGCGACAGGCCCGAGCCGGTGGCCGTGGTGCGGAACGTCGGCTGCGCGTTCTCCCACGTGGTGGAACCGGTGGTGGAGTAGCGGCAGTGGCCGACGGCGACGTGGCCGCGCAGCGCCTGGAGCACCTGCTCGTCGAACACCTGGCTGACCAGGCCGAGGTCCTTGAAGACCACCACCTGGCTGCCGTCGCCGACCGAGATGCCGGCGGCTTCCTGGCCGCGGTGCTGGAGGGCGTAGAGGCCGTAGTAAGTGAGCTTGGCGACCTCCTCGCCGGGCGCCCACACGCCGAACACACCGCATTCCTCGCGGGGTTCGCGCTCTTCCTGGGTGTCGGGGTCAATGCGGCCGGTTGCTGAATGGTCGGTGACCACCGGGTTGCTCCCTAACGACGAGGGTGGGCTGCACTATCGAGTGTAAGGCTGAGAGGGGGCGTCCCACCCCCCTCAGCCCCCCTGCGACGTGACGAAACGCACCCTCACCCGGCCGTCAGTCGAGCTTCAGCGCGAACCAGACCCGCTCGTCGCCCGTGTGCTTGAGCGGCAGCCGGCCCCACAGCCCGTAGTGCACGAGCTGCGCCTCGCCGGTGACCTGGACGTCCGTCTCCTCGCCCGGCCAGGCCGCCCGCACCTCCGGCACGACGCCCGGCGCGAACGTCACCACCCACGCCTCGGGCACGTCGGTGAGCTGGACGAGGGCGGTGCCCTTGGTGGTCGGCGGCACGTCGGTGGCGTACTTGGCGGCGAGCAGGGTGGTGAGCGCCTCGTCGATGCCGTCGACCGCGAAGTCCGCGTCGCCCACCACCAGCTCGCGCAGGGCCGCCTGGGCGTCCCAGCGGCGGAGGTCGAGCTCGTGCGCGATCCGCCGGTGCCAGACCCACGCCAGGTCCGGCGCGGCGGGCGAGAACGTCCAGGCCGCCCGGTTGCCCGGGACGGCGGGCAGCAGCTCGGCGGCCTTGGCCAGCTGGGTGTCCAGGTAGGTCAGCGGCTCCACCTCGGCGGGCGGGCTCGGCAGGCGGAGCTGGACGGGGCTGCCGGTGCGGAGGTACTCCAGCGACGTCTCCAGGAACCTGCCGACGTGCAGCGTCAGGTCGGTGAACGTCCAGCCGGGGCAGCTGGGCACCTTGGCGGCGGGGTCGGCCTTCCCGACCGCCGCCCGGAACATCCCCGCCTGCGCGGTGAAGACCTCGGTCCACCGCTGGGTGGTCCAACCTCCAGGCACGTCCAGCCTCCCGCTTGAGTCGATCGGTGCGCGGCCATCGTGCCGCACGGGGCGCCGTCCCGGCGGCGGAAGGCCGACCTTCACCCTGATCGACGCGGGGACCGGGCCGCCGGTGCCGTCCGATCGCGAATACCTCCGGGTGGGATCACCCCAGGGTGGGGATCCGGCGACGGGCGGACGGGCCCGGGTCGCCCGGCGGGACGACGGCACCGCCGCCGGGCGGGACCGGCGTCAAGCCAGGTCGACGACCACCTTCACGTCGTCGGGCTCCCGCTCCAGCGCCTCGGTGAAGCGGTCGAGGGGCACGCGGCGGGTGATCAGGCCGTTCAGCCACGGTCGGCTGGCCTCGGCGAGGGCGTCGGCGGCCGCGAGGTAGTCCGGCAGGCCCGCGTTGACCGTGCCGAAGACCGTCTTGTTGCCCAGCACCATGCCGTCGAACACGCCCGGGTCCAGCGGCACGGGGTCGTGCTCGCCCGAGATGCCCGCCACGACGGTGACCGACGCGCGGCGGGCGCACTCCCAGATCAGGGCCGGCACGCCGGTGCACTCGATCGCCACGTCCACCTCGGCGGTGACCTTGGCCAGGTCGGGGTGGTAGGTCGCGCCCAGCGTGGTCACCAGGTCGGGTTTGCGGCCGTCGGTGACGCGGTCGACCACGTGCACCTCCAAGCCCCGCTGCACGCCGAGCAGCGCGGCCAGCAGGCCGATCGGCCCCGCGCCGGTGATCAGCGCCGACCGGACCGGCAGGTGCGACCGCGCGGCCACCGCCGACACCTGCGCCCACGCCTTGGCCACCACCGAGGCGGGCTCGGTCAGCACGCCCGCGTCACCCAGGGTCGGGTCCAGCCGCACGGCGAACTTCGGCGGCACGGTCCAGCGCTGCATGCCGTACCCGTCGAGCTCCTTGATGCCGCGCTCGGTGTACTTGCCGTTGCGGCAGAAGTCCCACGCGTCCACCGCGCACGCCGGGCACGGCTCGGGGTCGGGCCGGCGCACCACCCCGGCCACCAGGTCGCCCGGCGCGAACTCGGGCGTCGGGCTGCCGATCACCCGGCCGAGCGACTCGTGGAACGGCACGATGTGCCCCCGACCGGGCGGCAACCAGCCGAAACCGTCGCGGACGATCTCCACGTCGGTGCCGCACACGCCCGCCAGCAGCCCCTCGACCAGCAGCTCGCCGTCGACCGGGACGACCTCGCGGTCCACCACCCGTGACGCCGAGGGCTCGCCGGGGACGACCTCCGCCGCCCTCACGCCGCACCGCCGCGGTGGCGTTCGTCGCGGGTGTGGCCGCCGAACAGCACCGCCGCGCTGTTCACCAGCGCCAGGTGGCTGAACGCCTGCGGGAAGTTGCCGAGCATCCGCCCGGTGCCCGCGTCGTACTCCTCCGCCAGCAGCCCCACGTCGTTGCACAGGTCCACGAGCCGGTCGAACATCGCCAGCGCCTCCTCGCGCCGCCCGGCCAGCGCCAGCGCGTCGACGTACCAGAACGAGCACGCCAGGAAGCTTCCCTCCACGCCGACCAGCCCGTCCACTTCGGACTCGCCGTGCCCCGTCTCGTACCGGTCGACCAGGTCGCCGCGCTTGAGCACCCGCGAGATCGCGTCGAGGGTGCCGGTGACGCGCGGGTCGTCGCCGGGCAGGAAGCCGACCGCCGGGATCAGCAGCGTGGCCGCGTCCAGCTCCGTCCCGCCGTAGTACTGGGTGAACGCGCCCAGCGACGCGTTCCAGCCCTTCGCCAGCACCTCGGCGTGCACGGCCTCGCGCAGCTCGCGCCACCGCTGCACCGGACCGGGCAGGTCGTGCTCCTCCACCGCGCGCACCGCCCGGTCGAACGCCACCCACAGCATCACCCGCGAGTGCGTGAAGTGCCGGTCCGGGCCGCGCACCTCCCACAGCCCCTTGTCCGGCTGCTCCCACACCTTCTCCAGGTGCCGCATCATGCCGCGCTGCATGGCCCACGAGTCCGGCGTCTCGCCGAGGCCGCGTTCCCGGGCCAGGTGCAACGCGTCCATCACCTCGCCGTACACGTCCAGCTGCAACTGCCGGTAGGCCGCGTTCCCGACCCGCACCGGCCGCGCGCCCCGGTAGCCGGGCAGCCAGTCGACCTCCCACTCGACCAGGTGCCGCTCGCCGCCGAGGCCGTACATGATCTGCAGGTCGGCCGGGTCGCCCGCCACGGCGCGCAGCAGCCACCGCCGCCACGCCGCCGCCTCGTCCGTGCAGCCGAAGTTGTCCAGCGCCAGCAACGTGAACGTGGCGTCGCGCAGCCAGCAGTACCGGTAGTCCCAGTTGCGCTCGCCGCCGAACGTCTCCGGCAGCGACGTGGTCGGCGCGGCCACGATCCCGCCGGTCGGCGCGTACGACAGGCCCTTCAACGTGATCAGCGACCGCCGCACGGCCTCCGCGTGCGGACCGTCGTAGCCGATCCGGGACGACCAGCCCAGCCAGAACGCCTCCGACCGCGCCACCTCCGCCATCGCGTCCACCGGCGCGGGCGGCTCGTCGGGCGAGTAGGCGAACTCCATCACCCACGACAGCCGCTCGCCCGCCGAGATGGTGAACTCCGCCTCGTGCGCGCGTTGGCCGTGCACCCGGTAGGGCAGCCGGTCGCCGTACAGCGCGACCGCGGACGGTCCGGCGAGCGCGACGATGCACTCCTGCCCGTCCCGCTCGCCGCGCCGCACCCACGGCACCGAGTCGCCGTAGGCGAAGCGCAGCACCCACCGCAACGACATCTCGACCTGCCCGGCCACGCCTTCCAGCACGCGCACCACCCGCGTGTCGGCGTCCCAGTCGTCCTGCTCGGGCGGCATGGTGTCGATCAGCCGCACCACGCCGTCCACGGTCTCGAACTCGGTCTCCAGCACCAGGCCGCCGTCCCGGTAGGACCGTCGCACCGACACCACCTCGCCCGTCGGCGCGATCCGCCAGTGCCCGTCGTCCTCGGTGCCGAGCAGTCGGGAGAAGCAGGAGGGCGAGTCGAACCGCGGCATGCACAGCCAGTCGATCGACCCGTCCCGTCCCACCAGGGCCGCCGTCCTCAGGTCGGACAGCAGCGCGTAGTCCTCGATCCGTCCAGGTCCCGTGTCTCCCACGCCGCCGACCCTACGTACCCGTGTTCGGCCGTGCGCGCTGTCGCGCGGGTTGCCCCAACCCGCCTTGCGGGTGACGTTGATCCGATACGTTGGTCCTCATGCGCCGTGTCGTGCCGCTCATCGCCGCCTTGGCCCTGCTCGGGGGCTGCTCGCAAGCCACGGACGGGTCCGCCAACCCCGGTGGTTCGACGCCGACGACCACCGCGTCGGGCCAGGCGTCCGGGTCGGGCAAGCCCTCCTCGACGACGAAGGAGCCGGCCAAGCGCCCGAAGACGATCAACATCGACGACGTGGACCCGTGCACGCTGCTGACCGAGGCCCAGCGCGCCGAGTTCGGCCTGGACCGGCCGCCGCAGCCGGGCGGGCAGCCGGACAAGAAGAGCTGCACGATCAGCCGCGAGGACCGCAAGTACTTCGTCGGCCTGACCGCCGACACCACGGCGGGCATCGACGACTACGCCAAGTCGGTCGGCAAGGTGACCAAGCTGGAGGTCGGCGGCTTCCCCGCGCTGATGATCGAGGCGACGACCCAGCTCGGCGTCTCCTGCTCCGTCACGGTGGACGTCTCGGACGGCCAGGTGGTCGACGTGCAGGCCTCCAGCGTCGACGAGACCGACATCCCGACCCTGTGCCAGGTCGTCCAGCCGGTCGCGGCCGCGGTGGTCGCCAACGTGAACAAGTAGAACTATTCCCTTTGCAGGTGGAACCGGTCACCTGCGTCATGCATCAGAGCTAAAGTCGTCCCAGATGCACACGCTGGGGTATGTGCAGCACTGAGGAGGGGTGTGCCGTGTACATCGCGGATGGTGGTGGCGGAGGAACGACGCCGACGACGCTGCCCGACTACAGCGGGGCGCAGCGCAAGTTGAGCATCGAGCCCTCGGCGATCCCGGCCGCGCGCAAGGTGTTCTCGGACGCGCTGGACCAGCTCGAGACGAAGCTCGCCAACGCGATGACGCAGCTCGAAGCGAAGCCCTGGGCGGGCGACCCGGTGAGCGACGAGACCGCGCAGCGGTTCAACCAGGACACCTTCAAGTCCGGGGACTCGGCCGGCGTGGTGGCGCTCAAGGCGTACCGCGAGCAGCTCAAGGGCGTGGTCGACCAGCTCACCGCGATCGAGGCCGACTACCGCCGGGTCGAAGGCGACAACTCCGCGTCCTGGGGACGCATCCACAACGGCTGAACCTTGCTGACCTACGCACCCGAGGGGGGCGAGCACGATGGGTGACCACCGCTGGCGCGGGTATGCCCACCCCGATCTCTACCGGATGATCAACGAGGGTCCGGGCGTTGCCGCGTCCCGGCCGCTCGAGGACTCCTGGAAGTCGCTGTCCGAGACCCTGGGCGAGATCGACGTCTCGATCAAGGAAGGGCTCGCCAAGCTCGGCGCGAGCTGGGAGGGCGACACCGCCGACACCACGACGGCCACGCTGTCGCCGCTCGCCGCGTGGGCGGAGGACGCCCAGCAGGGTTCGAGCACGATGGAGACCTCCGCCCAGCTGCAGGCGGACTACATCGCGAACGCCCGCAAGGAGATGCCCGAGCCGGTCCCGGTGACAACCGAGGCGCCGTCGCTCGGCGACAAGATCCTCGGCGGGCTGACCGGTCCGGTCGGGATGATGCACGTCATCCAGCAGCAGCAGGACCACGAGCAGCAGGAAGCGGCGCAGGACAACGCCGAGGCCAAGGCTGTCGAGGTGATGAACAACTACCAGTCCAGCAGCGAGTGGAACGCCGACACGCTGGGCAAGTTCGTCCCGCCGCCGCAGGTCGTGATCGACACCCCGCCGCCCGCCGGCGCGGGCGAGTTCAACAACACGCGCGCGAACTACAACGCCACCCCGACGTGGACGCCGCCGGCCGACAGCGGTGGCACCACGAACACGTCGTGGGCCCCGCCGTCGACCGGCACGCCCGTGCCGCAGCCCGGCCTGGTGCCCGGCACCGGCGGCAACACGAACACCTCGTGGGCGCCCCCGCCGACCGGCGGGCCGACGCCGACGCCTCCGCCGACGGTCAACCCCCCGGTGAACCTGCCGCCGAAGCCGCCCGTCGGCCCGATGCCCCCTCCCCAGTGGGTCCCGCCGAAGCCGCCGAACAACGGCCCGCAGGTCCCGCCGAGGGTGCCGACCGGTCCCGGCGGTCCGCCGCGTCCCGGCCTGCCGACCGGCCGCGGCCCCGGCATGCCGGGTATGCCCGGTGTGCCCGGCCCTGGTCAGCAGGGTCCCGGCGGCATGCGTCCCGGTATGCCCGGCATGGGCGGCATGCCCGGTTCCGGCGTGCCCGGCGCGGGCATGCCCGGCGGTAGCAACCCGGCCGGCGTGCCCGGTCGCGGTGGCGCCGCGGGCGTCGGCGGCTTCGGTCCCGGCGCCGGTGGTCCCGGCGCGGCGGGTCGTCCGGGTGCGGGCGGTCCGGGCATGGCCGGTGGGGCGGCCGGCGCGCACGGCGGCAACGGCGAGGACGACATCGAGCACAAGGCAGCCGACTACCTGGTCGAGACGAACGACGTGTTCGGCGACGACCGGCTCGTCGCGCCGCCGGTGATCGGGGAAACGCCTCAGTAGGGTTCGATCCTCCGGTGCACGGGCTCGCGTCGACCTGATGCGGGCCCGTGTCCGGCGTTCAGGGGACGGGGATTTCGGTGACGTATTTCGGGGGGTCCGCGGAGCGGGAGCCGATCGAGCTCTCGGCCGAGGAGTTCGACGTGCTCTGGGAGCGCCTCGACCTGGGCCAGATGCCGTTGGTGATCAAGGTGCCGTCGCCGGGCAAGACCCACGCCGAGCGCGCCGACCTGGAACGCCGCGTCTGGCAGGGCATCGGCGCGCGCGGCCTCGGCGGCCCGACCGGGCTGCACCCGGAGCTGGACTACCTGCTGCGGCTGTTCAGCAGGCCCGAACGCGAGGTCGACGGCCGGGTGTGGATCGGCAAGAGCGTGCGCGTGCTGGCCGTGGCCAACGGTGACGAGGGCGCGGTGGCCACCTTGACCGGGGACCGGCTCACGTTCCGGCGCGCGGCGGGCAGCGGCCTGCCGTCGGCGGTGCTGGGCGCGCTGCCCGCGCACCCGGCAGGCACCGGGCACTCGGTCACCATGCCGAGCGCCGACCTGGAGGCCGCGGTCAAGAAGTCCGACGGCTCGCCCAAGAGCCTGGAGAACTCGTTGCGCCAGCACGGCGTGCGCCAGGAGGACGCCGTCACGCTGGTGAAGATGTTCACCGGGCTCGTGCACACCGGCAACTTCGGCGCGGCGGCCCGCGACAAGTACGGCAAGCGGTGCCGGCCGGACCGCGTGGTCGCGTTCTTCGACACCGAGGACGGCCGCTACCTGCAACAGCGCCGGGCGTCGAACGGCACCGCGCCGTGGAGCACGTTCAGCCCGACCGACTCGCGCCGGCTCGCGCACCAGGTCGAGGAACTGCTCGCCGAAGCGGTGCGCGCCGCGAAGTCCTGACGCCGCCGCCACGGGTGGTCATCCGCGTGGCACCGGGCCCGACGACGGCCCGGCGCGCGGCGATAGCCTGGGCGGGTGCCGTCGAAGTCCGTTGACCCCCACGAGGTTCGCGCCGCGGTCGAGGCCGTACTGCCCTGGCTCGCCGGCGAGGCCGAGCGGCCGGACCGCCCGGTGCTGGCCGCGGCCGTGCGGCTGAGCCTGCGCACGCTGGAGCAGGTCGCGCCGGGCCGCAGCGTGGAGGTGCGGGTGCCGCCGTTCGCCGCCGTGCAGTGCGTGGCGGGCCCCCGGCACACCCGCGGCACGCCGCCGAACGTGGTCGAGACCGACCCGCGCACGTGGCTGGAACTGGCCGTCGGCAGGCTCGGGTGGGCCCAGGCGGTGGCGGACGCCAAGGTCACCGCGTCCGGGAGCCGGGCCGATCTCTCAACCCTGCTCCCGGTGCTCCGCTTCTAGCTAAGCTCGACCGCGTGAAGGCGCTCAAGGCGTGTCTCGCCATCCTCGCGGTCGGAACCCTCCTCGTCGGTTGCAGCTCGGACTGGGAGGAAGAGGTCCGGTTCAAGGTCACCCGGATCACGCCCGAGCACGAGGCCGTCCCGGGGAAGACGTCCCCGCCCTACGTGGTCCTCGCGCTGGACCAGGACGACCCCGGCGCGAAGGTGTCCCTCAAGACCGCCGGGGCCGACATCGACCGCTTCCCCGACGGCATCAAGGTCGGCGACTCGGTGATCTGCCAGGTGCGCCAGGTCGAGAAGAACAACCTCGACGGCCTCGAACCGGAGTCCGAAGTCGGTCCTTGCCGCTTGGCCTAGAACCAGGACCCGACGGTCTTGTCCCAGGCCTTGCCGACGCCCTCGACCGCGTCGCGGCCCAGCTCGACCACGTCGCCGACACCGCCCACGACCACGTCCCCGGCGTCGTTGAGGATCTCCTTGCCCGTGTTGAGCAGACCGGTACCCGCCTCGGACCAGTTGCCGTTGACCGCGTCGCGACCGGCGTTCCAGAGCCCGGTGCCCGCGTCCTTCGCCAGGTCGGCCGCGCCGACGGCCGTGCCGCCGACGAAGTCCACCACCGGCCCGACGCCGGGGAGGTGCGAGCCGGGCAGCGACGGGCCGAGCGGGTTCTCGTCCCAGTCCTGCGAGGTCACCGAGCCGCCGTCGCCGGTCGCGATCCGGGCCAGGTTCTGCACCGACTCCGAACCCTCGGTGTAGTACTCGGAGTGCGCGCCCACCAGGGACGTGCCGTCGGTGGTGCCGAAGGTCCGCGCGCCGAACCGGTCGTCGTACGGGCCGATCGAGGAGCCGTCCTCGGTGAACCAGCTGGAACTGGTGCCCTGCACGACCGGGTCGTGCTCGGTCGCGCCGACGTAGACGTGACCGGGGCCCGCGGAGAGCTGGTCGACGTTCGACGCGCCGACGCCGGGCGAGCCGATGAACGCGATGTCGTCCGCGGCGAGGCCGTTCATGCCCGCGTAGCCGACGGTGGTGGAGCCGTAGGAGTGGCCGATCACGGTCACGTGCGGGTCGTGGCCCGCGGCCTCGGCGGCGGCGCGGTAGCCGTTGACGTCGGCGACGAGGTTCGCGCCACCCTCGCGGGCCTGCGCGGGGTTGTCGACCTCGCCGATCGCCCAGCCGGGCGCGTCGTAGCCGAGCCACTGGATGGTGGCGTTGCCGTCCGCGCCCATCTGCTCGCGCAGGTTCGCGGCCTGGCTGAGGCCGAAGCTGCCCAGGTCCGAACCGGTGCCCGGCACGCAGACCGCGAGGTTGTTCGCGGTGTCCGGGTCGCCGTACGCGACCGCCATGCCGCCGTCGCCACGCGGGCCGTACGGGTCGTAGGCGAGGAGGCGGACATCGCTCTCGTCCCAGCCCTTCTTGACGGCGATCTGCTCGGCGTTCTCGAGGCTGTCCGCGGCCTTCTGCGCGTTCTCGGCCTTGGTGGCGGCTTCCTGGCGCTGCTCGCTGAGCGACGCGTACTGCTCGTCGTTCATGAGCTTGGTCAGGTCGTCGGAGTTGTTCGGGTCGAGGCCCAGCTCCCGCGCCCGCTCGGCCAGCTGCGCGTCGAGCTGGTCGCGCTGGTCGCCGAAGCGCTGGAGGTCGTCCGCGATGCGCATCCGGTTGGCCTGGTCCAGCACGCCGGACGGCAGGCCGCGCAGCTGGCCGAGCTCCTGGAACTTGGTGCGCAGCAGCTCGTCCTGCTGCTCCTTGGTCAGCGACTTCCACCAGGCGGCGACCTGCTTGGGGTCGGTGCCGGGACCGGGCACGGTGGCGGACGTGCGCATGGCCGCGACGGCGGTGTTCCAGCCGGGGTCCTTGCTCGCGGTCTCCTCGAAGCCGGGCCGGACCTTGGTGAGCGCGTCGGCGTAGGAGCGGAGCACGCGCTCGTAGCCGGTCTTGACGTTGTTCAGCTGCTCGTTGACGCGGCTGGCCAGCTCACGGGTCTGCGCCTCGTCCAACGCGGGCGAGCGACCGCGCCAGAAGTCGATCAGCTGGTCGGCGCTGCCGCGCATCTGGGTGTAGGCGCGGGACGCGGCCTGGACGATGTCGGCGCCCGCGCCCAGCCGCTCGCCGGCCACGGTCGCGGACTTCGCGGACAGCTCGGCGCGCGCGCCGAAACCCGCCGCGGCGTCGCCCTGCCAGCTGGAGGTGGCCGTGCTGCCGCCCGACGAGACCGCCTGCCCCGCGCGGCCGACGGCGCTCATCGCGCCGGTGATGGGGTCGGAGGCCGCCGCGACCCGGCCCGCGTCGCCCGCGGCCAGCTGCCCGTACAGGACCTCAGGGTCGGTGAAGCTCACGCCATGCCCCCTTCGATGCCGCGGAACGAGGTGTTCGAGTCGTCGTCCGCGCGCTGGTAGGCGTCGGCGTTCTCGTTGAGGCCGTCACCGGCGTCTCGGTACCAGGCGCTGCCCCGGCGCAGGTCGTCGGACTGCTCGCCGGACCACTTGGCCAGCGCGTCGACGAACTCCGCCGCCGCGGGCACCTGGCCGAGCGCGTCGGCGTCGAGCCTGAGCATGGAGATCATCTCCGCGCCGTCGCCTGCCGCGTCCGCGCCTTCGTGGAACTGCTTGGACGCCTCGCGCAACGTCTCTGGTCGCACCCCGAACACGATCGCCCACCCTTCGCGCCGCCTGCCGCCGGCAATGCGACGCACGTTCACCCGTCCCGGTTCCCTCGCCCCACTGGTCCAGGAGGGGGAGAAATCCGCCCGTCGGTGATCACTCAAAGGTGATCTTGCCAGCGTCGAACAGCAGTTCGACCATTGACACATGACATTGTTGCTCCAGGCGTCCGGGCTCATGGTCGTCATCGCCCTGCACGAATCGGCGGAACGCCTCCGCCGATTCGCCGTCGCCTACCTGACCCGAACACGGCCCCGCGCACGCCACCGCCTGCTCAGTCCTCGCCAGATCCGTTGGCAGCGCTGGAAGTCCGCGCTCGCGGACTACCTCGTGGCCCGCTTCGCCGAGGTCGCGGTGGACGCCGTGCCCTACCCGCCCATCCCGGTGCGACCCGACCCCGAGACGTCCCGCCCGCCGGCCTGGGACGCGCTGGACCCACCTCCCCGAATGGCCCAGTCCGAAGAGCCTGAGCTGGTCGAGGACGACCGGTGGGACGACGACCGGACGCCCACCACCGACTACGCCTTGCCGAACGGCGCGCCGCCCGACCTGTCGGCGGAGGAGCCCGGAACCTGGCCCGTGGCGTGGCCGGAAGCGTCGCCGGAATCGTGGGCGGAGCCGTGGTCCGAGCCGTCGCCGGAGCCGTGGGCGGAGGCGTGGTCCCGGCCGTCGCCGGAACTCTGGACGGAGGCGTGGTCCCGGCCGTCGCCGCAGCCGTGGGCAGACTCCTGGACGGAGCCGTTGCCGGAGTCGTGGGCCGAGCCGTGGACGGAGGCGTGGGCGCAACCGTGGGTCGAGCCGCGGGCCGCGCACGCCGGCACCTACTTCACCGGCCACCTCGACGAGCCCGCTTACGCGAACCCCGTCACCGGACGGCACGCGGCCGCCGAACCGACCTCCGGCCGCCACGCCCTCCGCGAGCCCGCCTAGCGGCGCAGCAGCTCGTCGATCTCCTCCGGCTTCATCGGCTTGGCGAAGAACCAGCCCTGGCCGGTGTCGCAGCCGATCCGGTGCAGGCGCTTGGCCTGCGCCGGCGTCTCGACCCCCTCGGCGGTGACGCCCAGTTGCAGCGCGTGCGCCAGTTGCACGAGCGTCGACACGATCTGGGCGTCCACCGCGTCTTCCTCATCCGCCGCGCGCAGGCCCTCCATGAACGAGCCCGCGATCTTCAGCTCGTGCACGGGCAGGTGCTTGAGGTAGGCGAGGTTCGAGTAGCCGGTGCCGAAGTCGTCGATCGCGATCCGCACGCCCATCTCCGACAACGCCCGCAGCGCCTCCAGCGGCTCGTCGGCGGTGCCCATGATCGCGCTCTCGGTCAGCTCGAGCTGCAGGTGGTGGGGCGGCAGCGCGCACTCGTCCAGGATCCGCTTCACGTCCCGCACCAGCTCCGGGTCGCGGGACTGCCGCACGGCCAGGTTCACCGACACGAACGGCGCGGAGTCGCCGAACTCCTGCAGCCACCGCCGCGCCTGCTCGCACGCCCGCCGCAGCACCCACCGGCCCAGCGGGACGATCAGCCCGGTCTCCTCGGCCAGCTCGATGAACCGGTCCGGCGCCAGCCGCCCGAACTCCGGGTGCTGCCAGCGCACGAGCGCCTCCACGCCGACCACGGTGCTGTCCTCCAGCCGCACCAGCGGCTGGTAGTCCACGTAGAACTCGTCGCGCTCCAACGCCGCCGGCATCGTCGCCGACAGGGTGAACCGGGCGACCTCCTTGGCGTTGCGCTCCGGGTTGTACAGCGCCCACCGCGACTTGCCGTCCGCCTTCGCCCAGTACAGCGTGATGTCCGCGTCACGCATCAGGTCGGCCGCCGTGGTGCCCGACAGCGCGCGCTCCACGATGCCGATCGACGCCGACACGGTCAGCTCGTGCCCGCCGATCCGGATCGGCGACTCCAGCTCGCGCAGCACGCGGTCGGCGACGTTGACGATGTCCTGCGTGTCCTGCGAGCCCTCCACCAGGATGACGAACTCGTCGCCACCCATCCGGGCGACGAGCTTGCCCTCGCCGGACACCGAGTGGTCAAGCCGCCGCCCGACCTCGACCAGCAGCTGGTCGCCGATGTCGTGGCCGAGGCTGTCGTTGATCACCTTGAACCCGTCCAGGTCCAGGTAGCACAGGCCGGCGCGGTGGCGCGCCCGGTTGTTGAACACCCGGCCGAGGCGCTCCAGGAACAGCGCGCGGTTCGGCAGGCCGGTCAACGGGTCGTGCAACGCCTGGTAGCGCAGCCGGTTCTGCAGCAGGTGGCGGTCGGTGACGTCCTCGATCATCGCCACCTGGTACTGCGGGTCGCCGTGGTCGTCGCGCACCAGCGACAGCGTCAGGTGCGTCCACACCTGCTCGCCGTCGGCCCGGCGGAACCGCTTCTCCGCCCGGTAGTGGTCGCACTCGCCCGCGGTGAGCTGGTCGTACAGCCGCCAGACGCTGCCGCCGTCCTCCGGGTGCATCAGGTCGCGGATGTTGTACTGCCGCATCTCCTCGACGCTGAACCCGAGCATGTCCTGCAACGCCTGGTTCACGTCCAGGATCCGGCCCTCGATGTCGGCGATGCCGATGCCGATCGCGGCCTCGGTGAACATCGCCCGGAACCGCGCCTCGGACGCGCGCAACGCGGCTTCGGCCTGGTCACGGGCGTCCAGCACGGCCGCGCGGATCGCCTCCTGCTCGGCCAGCGTGCGTTCGCGCAGCGCACGGGCGTACCCGGCGGCCAACGCGCCCTGCAACGCGGCCAGCCGCGACCGCATCAGCTCGTCCGGCTGGATGTTCAGCTCGCCGAGCAGGTCGTCGCCGAGCAGCTGCACGGTGCGGCCGAGCGTGTCGGTGCCGGTGAAGTGCGCCTCGACCAGGCGTGCGCCGATCTCGTAGCCGGGCGCGGTGCGGAACGGGCTGGCGTGCAGGGCGTGCACCAGCACCTCGGTCAACGCCTGGAGGTGCTCGGCGACCTCGGCCCGCGTCATCGGGACGTAGCTGCTGCCGATGACGGCGGTGGCCCAGGTGCGGGCGAAGGACTCCGCCCCGGCCAGTACGGCGGGGTCGAGGTTCGATCGGCCCGGTGCTGCCACCCGATGGTCAACCTGTTCCGTCATGTCCGCCGGCCTACCGCCACAACCCAGAGGATACGGCCGGTCGCGGGGCGCGGTCGACAACCCGGCCCGGTCCGCGATCGGCGTCGTCGCCGCTCATCAGGCCTTCCGCCCGACGCCGCCGAAGCTGATGAAGTGGGCGGCGTCGGCGTCCACGTCGTCGGGCGACTCCGGCCGCCACAGCGGCAGCCGCGCCACCCCGGGCTCGACCAGCTCGAAACCGTCGAACATGGCCTCGACCTCGCGTTTCGGCCGGAAGCACATCTCGCTGACGCCCCGGTCGTAGACGCTCTTCGCGTCGTCCCACGTGGGGTCCCACTCGCCTTCCTCGAACCCGGCGTGCGAGATCGCCAGGTAGCTGCCGTCCGGGAGGGCGTCGCGGTAGTCGCCCACGATCCCGCGGGGGTCCTCGGCGTCGGGCACGAAGTGCAGCAGCGCGATCATCAGCACGCCGATCGGCTCGTCGAAGTCCAGCAGGCCCTGCACCTCGGGCGAGGCCAGCACCTGCTTGGCGTCGCGCACGTCGGTCTGCAGCACGTTCACCAGCTCGTTCCCGGTGAGGATGGCCCGGCTGTGCGCGACCGCGACGGCGTCCATGTCCACGTACACCACGCGCGCGGACGGGTCGGTGGCCTGGGCGATCTCGTGCACGTTGCCGACCGTCGGGATGCCGGAGCCCAGGTCGAGGAACTGGCGGATGCCCCGCGACAGCATGAACCGCACGGCCCGGCGCAGGAACGCCCGGTGGTTGAGCACGATGCTCTTGATCACCGGCACGTCCGCGAGGACCTTGTCGGCGACCGCCCGGTCGACGGCGAAGTTGTGCGCGCCGCCGAGCCAGTAGTCGTAGACCCGCGCGATGCTCGGGCGGGCCAGATCGATGTCGCCCGGCGCCCAGGTGGGCCGCTCCACGCTGTCCACTCGAAATCTCCTCCGACGTGCTCGTGTCCCACCGTTGCGGTGACACCCACATCATGGGCCAATCCGGTGAGTTAGCACACCGTCGGATCGCGCGAGTTCTTCAATCACCCACCTCGGATCTGATCACCGGGAAGAATGACGGCCTTGTGGAGCACCTGTGGATCGCGGGCGCGGTCGTCTCGGTGGCGGCGCTGGTCTGGCTCGTGGTCGGCCGCCGCCGCGAGCGCGGTGTGGTCAAGCCCGTCCTGCTCGGTGCGATCGGCGCGTTCCTGCTGGTCACGGGCTGGTTGTTCGCCGTGGACCCGACCGCGCCGAAGCACGAGGCGATCAAGACCGGCGGGCTCGCGGGCGGCGCGCTCGTCGCCCTGTACGCGCTGTGGCTCAACGACCGCCGGCGGCGCACGGACGAGGACCGGCAGCGGATCGAGTCCGCGCGGCAGGCGTTGGAGAACGCGCGGGCCGAACACGATCGGTCGCGGGTCGCCGACGAGCGGTTCGCCCGATCGGTTGAACTGCTCGGTCACGACGCGGAGCAGGTCCGGGTGGGCGCGATGCACGGGTTGGCGGGGCTGGCGCGGTCGCGCGCCGAGTACACCCAGACCGTGCTCGACGTGCTGTGCGCGTACCTCCGGCGGCCGTTCGAGGAGACGCTCGCGGACGACGACGTGGTGGCCCGGGACGAGCGGGAGCTGGAGGTCCGGCTCACCGCCCAGCGCCTGATCGCCGACCTGCTGCCCCGCGCCGGCACCGCCGACGCGCCCCTCTACAACCTGGACCTGACCAGGGCGCACCTGGAGTACTTCGACCTGTCCCACCGCCAGGTCGGCGACCTCGTGCTGCGGGCGGCGCACCTGCGGGAGTCGAACTCGGCGCACCACGCGGTCGTGCACGGCGGCGCCTGGTTCACCGACGCGGTCAGCGACGGGCGGCTGCACCTGCACGACATGGTCTTCCACGGCAAGGCGTGGTTCAGCCGGTTCAGGTGCCACGACACCGCCGACTTCACCGCCACGAGGTTCCTCGGCCCGAACAAGTTCGCCGGGGTCAGGTTCACCGCGCCGGCGAAGTTCGCGGACTGCGAGTTCGCGGAGCCGATCGACTTCGCGGACGCCAACTTCCGCGGCGGTGTGCACCTGGGGTTGGCGAAACCCCAGCGAGCGCGCACGCACGCCATGTACGTGTCCCTGGAGCACGAGAACGCCCTGCCCGACGGCTGGGCGGTGGAGCGCCGCGACGACAGCGGCCTCGGACTGGTCAGGAGCTGACGTGCGGGGACGCTGGTTGTTGGTGGCGAGCGTGCTCGCCGCGGTCGTGGTGACGGTCGCGACGACCGCCCTGCTCGTCCTGGTCGACCCCAGGCAGCCGAAGGCGGAGGCGATCAAGACCGGCGGGTTGGCCGGCGGCGCGGTCGTGGCGCTGTACGCGCTGTGGCTCAACGACCGCCGGCGGCGCACCGAGGAGGCGCGGCACGACCTGGAGAGCGAGAAGGTCGCCGACGAGCGGTTCGCGCGGGCCGTCGAGCTGCTCGGCAACGAAGCCGACCAGGTCAGGGTGGGCGCCATGCACGTGCTCGCGAGCCTGGCCCACACCACGCCGCGCTACAAGCAGACCGTGCTGAGCGTGCTGTGCGCGTACCTGCGGCGGCCGTTCGAGCACGAGGCGATCGACGAGAAACCCGAAGACCCGGAGCAGGCCTTCTTCGGCAAGACGCGCAAGGTCGACCCGGCCCACGACCACGAGATGACCGTCCGGATGACCGCGCAACGGCTCATCACGGACATGCTGCCGTGGGGCGAGGACACCGACGACCTGCGGTACCACCTGGACCTGACCGGGGCGAAGCTCGTGCACTTCCGGCTGGAGGGCCGCCGGTTCGGCCGGCTGGTCGCCCGACGGGCGCAGTTCTACGGGATCACGCAGTTCGGGGAGGCCGAGCTGGGCAAGCCCGCGCTGTTCTCCGGCGCCACGTTCCACGGTCGGGTGAACTTCCGGGACGGGAGGTTCGAGGGCGGCATCTCGTTCCAGGACACCACGTTCAAGGGGGAGGTCAACGTCACGGGCGCCCAGGTCGGCACCTTCCTGCACGTGTCGCCGCAACCGCCGGCGCGGCTGGTCGGCACGCTGGAGGTGCTGGCGGGCACCGCGTTCCGCAACGACCCGGCGGGCTGGCCGCTAACCGGCGACGGGCAGCCCCCGGCCCGCCTCCAGGACCATGTCCAGCAGGACTGACGCCGCCGCGCTCACCGTCGGCGCGGTGACCACGGCGGTCTCGGCGGTCGGCGCGTCGACCAGCTCCACGAACCGCGCCCGGGTCTGCTTGGCCGCGAACGACGCCGGCACCAGCGCCACGCCGAGGCCGAAGCCTACGAAGTCCAGCAGCGAGTGCACGTCGTTGACCTCGACCGCCACCCTCCGGTCCACGCCGGCGGTGGCCAGCGCGCGGTCCACGTCGTCGCGCGTGCCCCAGTCGGGGTTGAAGTCGACGAACGGCTGACCGGCCAGCTCGGCCAGCCGCACGGACTCCCGTTCGGCGAACGGCAGCTCCGGCGCGCACGCCAGCACCAGCGGTTCACTCGACAGGGTGGACACCGACAGGTCGTCGCCCACCCGCCCGGACGTGACGAACGCGAGGTCCAGCCGGCCGGCGCGGACCAGGTCCACCAGCTCGCCCGAGCCCGCCTGGCGCAACCGCAGCTCGACGCCGGGGTGCAGCTCGTGGAACCGGGCCAGCACAGCGGGCAGGTGCACGGCGTGCAGGCACTGGATGCTGCCGACGGCCAGCGTGCCCCGCAGCAGCCCCTGCACCGCGGCCACCGCGTCCCGCGCGGCGTCGATCGTGCCGAGCACGCGCCGCGCCTCGACCAACAGCGCGCGGCCGGCCTGGGTCAGCTCGACCTGCCGGGTGCTGCGCACGAACAGCGGCGCGCCCAGCTCCACCTCCAGCGCCCGGATCGACGCGGAGAGCCCGGACTGGGCCACGTGCATGCGCCGGGCGGCACGGGTGAAGTGGCACTCCTCGGCCACGGCCACGAAGTACTCGAGCTGCCGGAGTTCCACGATTCATCACCCGTACTGCTGAATGGCATCAGCTTCTTCTGTTGGACAGCTTAATGCCTACCGCTCAAGCTGGGCGTGCACAAGGACGACACGAGGTCGCGGAGTGGCGGCGATCCGACACAGGAGGGATGCCCACCATGCTGACTCGCCGAATCGGAGGAGTCGAGGTCAGTGCCATCGGCCTGGGCGCGATGCCGATGTCGCTGGAGGGCCGACCCGATCGCGCCCAGGCGATCGGGACGATCCGCGCGGCGCTGGACAAGGGCGTCACGCTGATCGACACGGCGGACGCGTACTCGGCCGACGACCGCGACTTCGGGCACAACGAAGAGCTGATCGCCGAGGCGCTGAAGGGCGTGAACGGCGTCATGGTCGCCACCAAGGGCGGCCACACCCGCGTACCCGGCGGCGGCTGGGAGGTCGACGGGCGGCCGGAGTACCTGAAGGCGGCGTGCGAGGCGTCGTTGCGCCGCCTCGGCGTGGACGCGATCGACCTCTACCAGTTCCACCGGCCCGACCCGGCGGTGCCGACCGCCGAGTCCGTCGGCGCGCTGGCCGAGCTGCTGGACGCGGGCAAGATCAAGCTCGCGGGCGTGTCCAACTTCAACCCCGCGCAGATCCGGGAAGCCGACGAGGTCCTGGGCGGCCGGCTGGCGAGCGTGCAGAACCAGTTCTCGCCCGCGTTCCGCGGAAGCGAGCCGGAACTGGAGCTGTGCGCCGAGCTGGACATCGCGTTCCTGCCGTGGAGCCCGTTGGGCGGCATGAGCGCGGCCGGGCGGCTGGGTGAGCGGTTCGGCGCGTTCGCCGAGGTCGGCCGGGCGCACGGGGTGAGCCCGCAGCAGGTGTGCCTGGCGTGGATGCTCGCCAAGGCGCCCCAGGTCGTGCCGATCCCGGGCTCGTCGCGGCCGGCGAGCATCGCCGACTCGGCCGACGCCGTGCACCTGCGGCTGTCGGAGGAGGAGCTGAAGCGCCTGGACGGGTGACTCCTGCGGATGCGGCGGCGGACGTCCGGCCTGACGATCTAGGCCGGACGTACCAGCACTGCCGACCGAATGGGGGCGTTGATGGCGGCGCACACCCGACTGCACAGCTTGATCACCCGACTGGGTGTCCTCACGATCACGTTGGCGGTCGTGCCCGCGCCCGTCGCCGACGCGCTGCCCGAAGGTTCCGCGGACCACTTCGCGGGCTCGCAGATCGCCAAGCACGAGGGCGGGAACCGCACCGCGCAGCACCGGCCGCGGACCGGGGACTCCGTGCCCGGCATGGACGTCAGCAGCCACCAGGGTGACGTCGACTGGGAGAAGGCGTGGGCGGACGGCGCGCGGTTCGCCTACGTCAAGGCCACCGAGGGCACCGGGTACCGCAACCCGCACTTCGCCCAGCAGTACGACGGTTCCCACGCCGTCGGCATGATCCGCGGCGCGTACCACTTCGCGCTGCCGGACCGGTCGGACGGCGCGACGCAGGCCGAGTTCTTCGCGGCCAACGGCGGCGGCTGGTCACGGGACGGCAAGACGCTGCCCGGCGCGGTCGACCTGGAGTACAACCCGTACGGCGACACGTGCTACGGCCTGGACCAGGCCGGGATGGGCGCGTGGGTGCGCGCGTTCAGCGACCGCTTCGTGCAGCGGACCGGCAGGCACCCGACCATCTACACGTCCACGAGCTGGTGGAACCGGTGCGTCGGCGAGTCGGACCGGTTCGGCGACACGAGCCCGCTGTGGGTGGCGCACTACGCCGACGAGCTCGGGCCGCTGCCGCACGGGTGGGACTACCAGACGATCTGGCAGTGGCAGGCCGCCGGGCTGTTCCCCGGCGACCAGAACCTCTTCAACGGCAACGACGAACAGTTGCTCAGGGTGGCACTCGGGTAGCGCCGTTGCTCCGTTTTCGTGACTAATTCACAAGAACCCTGGTGAACTGGTTAGAGGTGCAGCACACTGCCCAACGAGTCAACTCCCTGCACTGACTCGAGGAGTCACCATGAACAACCTCGCACGTACCGCCACTGCTCTGGTGACCTGCGTCGGACTGGCCGTGCTCGGCTTGACCGGCACCGCGCAGGCCGCACCCGTCGTCGAAGACCACGCCATGGGCTCGCAGATCGCCAAGCACGAAGGCGGCGGCGGCCGGCGCATCGCCATCCCGACCGACCCGAGCGCCCAGGCCGTCGTGTACGGCATCGACGTCAGCGGGCACCAGGGCAACGTCGACTGGAACTACTGGTGGGGCCAGGGCAAGCGGTTCGCCTACGTCAAGGCGACCGAGAGCACCACCTACCGCAACCCGTACTTCGCCCAGCAGTACAACGGGTCCTACAACGTCGGCATGATCCGCGGCGCGTACCACTTCGCGCTGCCGGACCGGTCCGCCGGCGCCACCCAGGCCGACTACTTCGTCAACAACGGCGGCGGTTGGTCGCGGGACGGCAAGACCCTGCCCGGCGCGCTGGACATGGAGTACAACCCCTACGGCTCCACGTGCTACGGCCTGTCCAAGGCGAGCATGACGGCCTGGATCAAGTCGTTCAGCGACCGCTACCAGGCCCGCACCGGCCGCTGGCCGGTCATCTACACGTCCACGAGCTGGTGGAGCCAGTGCGTGAGCGGCGACTTCAGCTCCACCAACCCGCTGTGGGTCGCGCGCTACTCGTCCACCGTCGGCACCCTGCCGTACGCGTGGCCGTTCTACACGTTCTGGCAGTACTCGTCCTCGCCGATCGACCAGAACCAGTTCAACGGCGCCTACGACCGGCTCCAGGCACTGGCCAACGGCTGAGCACGAGGTGGCCGGCCGGGGGGGCCCCCCGCCCCCCCACCCCCCGCAGTGGTAAAACCCCCGGCGGGTGGCCCACCACGGCAAGCCCCACGCGGGCCCC